>JBATHQ010000172.1:0-3000 GCA_049667005.1 Psychromonas sp. | reverse complement strand
TATGGCATTATTGCGCCTTTATGCAATCGCGTCACCATGATCGTCGATGAAGCTGAATTTGATCCTAACCACTGGTATCAATTACTCAGCGATCAGGAGATCAATGTCTGGTATACCGCCCCCACCGCCATTCGAATGTTAATGAAAGCAGGTGGTGAGTTGGCAGCTGACTATGATCTCAGCCACTTACGCTTTATTGCCAGTGTTGGCGAACCGCTTAATCCTGAAGCGGTAGTCTGGGGACAAAAAGTGTTTAACATGCCATTTCACGATAACTGGTGGCAGAGCGAGACCGGCGGCATCATGATCGCCAATTTCGCCACCAGCAACGTCCGCCCGGGGTCAATGGGTAAACCATTACCCGGAATTGAAGTGGCCATTATGCAGCACGGTGACGACGGGCAAAACAAAATCACTACAGAAGCAAACCTAATTGGTGAGCTGGCATTGAAAAAAGGCTGGCCGTCAATGTTTCGTGGTTACCTGCATGAACAGCAACGTTACCAGAAATGTTTTGTCGGTGACTGGTATTTGACCGGCGACCTGGCAATGTGTGACGCTGATGGTTACTACTGGTTTGTCGGCCGGGCTGATGATGTGATTAAAAGCTCAGGACATTTGATCGGTCCTTTTGAGGTTGAAAGTGTCTTAATGGAGCACCCCGCCGTCGCCGAGGTGGGTGTGATTGGTTTGCCTGACGAAGTAGCAGGCGAAATAGTAAAAGCCTTTGTTGCCCTTAAACCGGGATATGAAGGCGATGAGAGTTTACGTAAAACCTTATTGGGTCATGCGCGTAAACGTTTAGGTCCGGCAGTTGCTCCAAGAGAGATTGTTTTCCGGAAAAATTTACCTAAAACGCGCAGCGGCAAGATCATGCGCCGTTTATTAAAAGCACGCGAACTCGGGTTGCCGGAAGGTGACATTTCCACTCTTGAAAGTGATGAAGCCTAAAATCAGCCGGGGAGATAATCTTATGAGCACTAATAAACTGCATATTAACCGCCTTCATCTGCATTTTCTGCTCAAGCAGATGATCCGCATTAGCCGTTTCGAAGAGCGTTGCGTCAGCCTCTATAATCAGGAAAAAATTCGCGGTTTTCTGCATTTGTATAATGGCGAAGAGGCAATTGCGGTTGGTGTGATGCAGGCATTAACTGATCAGGATGCAATCTTATCCACTTATCGGGAACATGGCCACGCTCTGGCCAGAGGGATGAGCATGAAGGCCATTATGGCGGAAATGTTTGGTAAAGCCAGCGGTTGCAGCGGAGGCCGAGGCGGATCGATGCACCTGTTTGACAGCAGCCTGCGGTTTTATGGTGGTAATGCCATTGTCGCCGGCGCTTTACCGCTTGCGGTCGGTCTCGCATTAGCCGATAAGATGCTACAGCGGAAAACGGTAACCTGCTGCTTTTTCGGCGAGGGTGCGGTCGCCGAAGGTGAGTTTCACGAGAGTCTCAACCTTGCCAAACTATGGCAGCTGCCTATCTTGTTTGTCTGTGAAAATAATCTTTATGCCATGGGCAATGCCATAGAGTTTGAAGAGTCCAATCAAAAAATTCATTTAAAAGCAGCTAGTTACGGTTTGTCTGCACAAGTTATAGATGGTATGAACGTAATTGATGTTGAAGCCGCTGCAAAGCTTGCCTGCAACGCGATACGCAACGGTGCAGGCCCGCATTTTATAGAGTGCCAGACTTATCGTTTTCGAGGTCATTCTATGTTTGATACGCAACTCTATCGCAAAAATACTGAAATTGAGCAATGGAAGAAAAAAGGGCCACTTACACAGTTAAGCCACTGGTTAAAAGAAAATCACCAAATCGAACCAGAAGAGCTGCAGGCAATGGAAATAGCCGTCGAGAAAGAGATAGATGAAGCTGTACGTTATGCCGATGCCGCTGAGATAGAGCCTGTCGAAAGTTTACTGAAACACGTATATAAAGAGGTTTCCCATGGATAAGATAACTTTCAGAGATGCATTTAAAGCGGCCATGGTTGAAGCTTTAAATGAAGATCCCCGGGTCTTTTTGATGGGTGAAGACGTCGGCAGGTATGGCGGTTGTTATGCCGTTTCTACCGGTTTGCTCGACACCTTCGGTGCGCAGCGTATTATTGATACTCCCCTGGCTGAATCCGGTTTTGTCGGTGCCGGTATCGGTGCGGCGATGGGGGGTATGAAACCTATTGTCGAAATAATGACGGTAAATTTCAGTCTGCTGGCATTAGATCAAATTATCAATAACGCTGCAACTCTACGGCATATGTCCGGCGGACAGATAGAGGTTCCTCTTGTGATCCGAATGGCCTGTGGAGCAGGAAAACAATTAGCGGCCCAGCATTCTCACAGTTTTGAAGGTTTATATGCGCATATCCCGGGATTAAAAGTACTGTATCCGGGGACCATTGGCGATGCACGCTATATGTTAAAGATGGCACTGGATGATCCCGATCCGGTGATTATTTTTGAGCATGTGATGCTCTACAATCAAGAGGGCGAGCTACCCGAAAAAAGCACTATTGCACCGATGGAAAAGGCGGTGATCCGCAGAGCCGGCCATGATCTAAGTATTATTACCTGGGGAGGGTGTTTATATAAAGCACTGGATGCAGCAGAACAACTTGCGGCTTTGGGCATTGATGCGGAAGTTGTTGATTTACGCTGCCTGCGCCCATTGGACACGGCTACCCTTTTAGAGTCAGTGCAGCGTACGCACAAAGCGATAATTGTTGATGAATCATGGAAAAGTGGCGGTATGTCAGCAGAGATCAGCGCTACGCTCGCAGAGTTTGGACTGTGGTATCTGGACGCCCCTATTCAACGCATCTGCACGGCTGAAGTGCCAATACCTTATGCACAACATATGGAACAGGCGAGCTTACCGCAAGTAACGCAGATTATCACTGTCGCACAGGAGATGATGGCCTCATCCGGATCAGGTACAAAGGAGCAGTTATGAGCAACAACGAACATGACTTAACGATGCCCTCTTTTGGCTC
>JBATHQ010000171.1:0-5120 GCA_049667005.1 Psychromonas sp. | reverse complement strand
ATCTTTTGGGGCGTGGACTTTAGTCCGCTTCTTTTGATTTCCATTTTTTATACAAATAAAAAGAGGATGCGCAAAGCGCATATGCGGACTGAAAAAAGGACTCGCAGAGCTCGCCCGCTCATAAACCAACCCGACAATACGCACCAATAGAGGAGGAGTAGGTAATTGAACAATATGAGATTCCCGCCAAAAGACTGCGGGAATGACGGTATAAAAACAACTCGATGACGGTTCATAGGCGGTGCGCGGAGCACACCCTACGTTGTGCATTTCATGCACAGCAAACAGCTATGATCCGCGGGTTGTTTTGGTGGGAATCTCAAACGACAACTCAATCTTTTGGGGCGGGGATCTCAGCGAATGAGATAGATATTTAGCTAAAATTAGCCTTATCTGATCGGAATCTTCGATGAAAACACTTCGAAGATAACGTAATTGAAGCGCACAGCCCTTATCCCAAGCCCTGGTTAATTCAGGGAAATGAAAAAAAAGTAAACCGTCTTTATTTTATCCACGTAGCATCTGGCTTCCATTGCGACACCCATGCAGCTATCTCTTGTGCAGGCATCGGCCGTGCAATACCGAATCCTTGAGCAAGAACGCAACCCATCGACAGTAACTGCGTGCCATGGTCAATGCTCTCCACCCCTTCTGCAATAACCTTACAATTAAAAGCAGATGCCAAACCAATGACCCCCATGACAATCGCCCGATCATCTGGATCTTCAAGCATATCGCTAACGAAACTATGGTCGATTTTCAATAGCTCTGCAGATAGACGTCTGAGATACGTCAGTGAAGAAAATCCGGTGCCAAAATCATCCAACGCAAAGCTCACCCCGATATCAATACACGCAGTCATTATGGGGACAACTTCGGCCATATCTCCCAGTGCACTGGTTTCCAGTATCTCAAGCTGCAACGAACAAGGCTTTATGGTGGGGCGTTTTGCTAATGCCGCCGTTAATTTTTCAACAAAGCCAATCTGTTGCAACTGAAAAGCATCAATATTTACGCTAACAGGGAGTTCCAGTCCGGCTGATTGCCATTCAACCATCTGATCCAGTGCGCTATTGATCACCCACTCACCCAACTCCACACTTATCGGATGTCCATCAATAATGGGAAGAAAGTCATCAGGATAGACTAAACCACGTTCGGGATGCTGCCAGCGAATCAATGCTTCGGTACCAATTACGATACCGGTCTTCATATTTACTTTAGGCTGGTAATAGAGTACGAATTCATTTTGGTCAAGTGCCCGTTTGATATGCTCGATAGTTTCGTGTTGGGTTTGTATCGACTTGTCTTCATGGACATCAAATAGATGGTAACGATTCTTACCCGTCTGCTTGGCAATGTACATGGCCTGGTCAGCATGACGTATCAGTTGATCTGCTTCTACTCTGTCCTGCGGATACACAGTAACCCCGATGCTGGTTGAAACCTGCAGCGTTCGACCGTCTATCAAAATGGGGCTCATCGCCGCCTGCAGCATACGCTCTAATACCAGCTCATAATCACGCATATTTTCTATGTCGACCAGCACTGCAACAAACTCATCACCTCCGATACGAGCCAGTGTATCCCCTTCCCTTAAGCTTTTATTCATCAGCTTCGAGAGTTTGATCAACAGTTGATCCCCCACGTCATGGCCATAGCTGTCATTAATCTCTTTAAAGCCATCTAAATCGAGGTAGACAACGGCCAGAGATTGTTTATGCCGCTTACTTTGACTCATTGCATGCTGCAGTCGATCGGCGAGCAGCATGCGGTTGGGTAGATTGGTCAGGATGTCATAATGCGCAATGTGCTCGAGCTGTTGCTGATGTTGTTTCATCTGCGTGATATCCGAGAACAGCGCAACGTAGTTTTGCGTTTTACCGTTAATATCAGATACCGCACTAATGGTCAGCAATTCTGCAAATAATTCGCCATTCTTACGTTTATTCCAAAGCTCTCCACTCCACTGTTTTTTTTCCTGCAGTGACGTCCACATATCAGTGTAGAACTCTTGGCTATGCTGGCCTGATTTGAGAAAGCGCGGGTTCTCACCCAGTACTTTTTCGCGACTATAGCCAGTGATATGAGTAAAGGTCGCGTTGACATCAATGATAACACCCGAAGCATCGGTGATCATGATCCCTTCCCGGGCGTGAGTGAAAACACTTGCGGCAAGCTTTAGTTGTTCCTCGGTTTTTTTACGATTTGTAATATCGAGAAATTCTATGACCCGGGCAGTGCATCCTTTATAGACAATATTCTTACCTTTAATAGCAAGCGGGTAGGTCGAACCATCCTTACGCACCCCTGTGACTTCATAGCTGTGGGGGTAGGCGTTGCGTATATTTTCAAGGGTGGCATCAATGTGTTCAGGTGCAATGAGTTGAAAACCGTTCATGCCGATCAGTTCTGCGTAGCTGTAACCGGTTATTTCGGATAAACAGTTATTACATTCTAGAATCACACCTTGGTTATGAATAATAATGCCGCCATAAGTGGCCTCACTGATCGCTTTGAAGCGTTCCTCACTCTGCACCAGGGTCGTTTGGGCGAGTGCCAGACGGCGATTAAAACGGTGCAGGTAATAGATTATGGAACTGGTTAACATCACCAATATAAAAGCAGCGATAAGTGCCGGCACGACCCAATAGGGCAAATGACTCGGGGTAGGATCATAAACAAAACCATCAAGATGGTGATCATTGGCAATCAGATCTGCCTTTATGAAAGTATTTGCCATATGCTGCCAGCGTTCCGGATTCATATGGCCGATTTGAATCAGGTCGGGCAAAATCAATTTACGCATTTCATCAGATTCAAAACGCAGATGTTCACGTGTTTTATTGACCTGATATTTCGTTTTCAGAAGTTCAATTATCTCATCAGGGTGAGCCATTGCATAACGCCAGCCTCTGAGTGTCGCACGCAGCATTGCCTCAACACGCTTTGGATGGTCGCGCAGTTCCGCCTCGGAGGTAAAGAAGATGTCGCTGTAGAAATCAACGCTGTAACTTACCGGATCAATAGTTCCATAGGCGATATTGTTTTTTTTCAGAATATAAGGTTCGTTGGTGGAGTAGGAGTTAAATGCATCAACTTTGCCGGAAATCAGATCATCGAGCTGATAACTGCTGGGAATAATATCAATCTGTGCAAGCGAGATCCCTTCATTAATCATCATGGTTAAGAAATCAGCATCTTCATCCTTATTAGCCAGCATCACTTTTTTACCAACGAGATCATGCACAGAACGAATTTCTGAGCTCTGTAGTGTCAGTAGCACCGATGGGGAGTGTTGAAATATTGCGGCAAGAGCAACCAGCGGCTTTCCCTTTAAGCGCTGAAACAGGACTTCACTATTGCCCGCTGCGTATTGAGCCCGACCTGACAACACCTCTTCTACCGGTTGATGATCCGGATCGCCGTTATGCAGTCTAACCTCGATTCCTTCATCCTGATAAAAGCCCTTTTCCAGCGCAGCGTAGTAGCCGGCAAATTGGAATTGATGATGCCAGCGCAACTGCACATTAACAATGTTTTGTGACCCTGATGGCTCTGCATACGAAGCAGGCATCCAAGAAAGGATGGAAAGAGTTAAGCCCCAAAAAGCGAGCTGTAAAAACGAAAAAAATAGTTTAAATGGTATAATGCGTTGCATCCCAAATGGTGATTTATTCCCTTTAAAAATTATACCGCAACGCAGTATAAGCCCATACGGGAAGGTTAGTTTTCTTTCCATCGTAAAAACGCCCTAGAGTCTTATATGGACTCCCACTGTATAATCTACTATCGGAATAGTTTGTTAAACAACTGCCAATGCGATGGGCGACTAAGACGATAGTCGGTTATCAAATTGTTACAAACTATAGCCTATGACTAGAAGTATAGAAAGAATAAAACGCTTTCGCCTTAAGGCATCTGAGAAGACGATCAACTAAACCGGATTTTCAAGGTGTTAACAGTAAAATTGTGTCCTAATCCAATGACCTGTATGCTATATCACTTGTTTTTATTTCTCAACCGGGCAGTCCATGGGCACACCTCTTCGAACACTTATTTTTGTCCTGCTAGGGATCTTATTTTTAGCACTAAACCTTAGGGGTCCTTTTACCAGTTTAGCGCCTGTACTTGCGCAAATTATGGATGACCTGAATTTAGCCCCATCGGCGGCAGGTTTTTTAACCGCCTTACCTCTGCTTACTTTTGCGCTGTTTTCCCCCTTAGTTACCAAAATACCGCGCCGGCTTGGTTTGGAACCCAGTTTATTACTCGCTCTGTTTTTGATCGCTGTCGGTATCGTACTTCGCTCATGGGGAGCGATCACGACGCTGTATTTGGGGACTATTTTAATTGGAATAGGAATAGCGATAGGCAATGTGTTGTTGCCCGTTGTAGTCAAAATTAATTTTCCAGAGCGGATCGCGATGGTCACCTCGCTTTATATTTTCACCATGGGGATTGGATCGACATTGAGCTCAAGTTTAATGGTGCCCTTTTCCGGACTGACGTTATTTGGCTCAACGGGTTGGCAATTAGCCCTGATGATGAACTTACTCATCCCCTTGCTCGCCCTGCTCATCTGGCTACCTAAGGTAACAAAAAAAACGTCAAAAGTGGCCCTTAAACACAATGATGAGCACGGATTATCGATGCGTGACTTATTGACCAGTCCTGTTGCCTGGCAGGTCACACTGACGCTGGGTTTAAACTCATTCACTTTCTATTCTTTGGCGGGATGGTTACCGAAAATTCTCAGTGACCTTGGATACAGTGAGATCGATGCCGGATATATTTACGGTTTTCTGCAATTTTCCACTATGCTGCCAGGGCTGTTACTGCTGCCAATCCTGGCGAGAAAAAACAACCAACAAAGGCTCATTACGCTGTGTGCTTTTAGCGTATTCGTGGGGGCAATCGGCTTGTTGTATCTACCCAACTTGGCGATTTTCTGGGTGGGATTATTCGGACTTAGCAACTGCTCTACCTTTATTATAGCGCTATCATTTATTGGTTTACGCACTGCAAATGGCAGTCAGGCTGCATCACTATCCGGTATGTCTCAGGGCATCGGCTACGCGCTAGCCGCGACAGGGCCCACTTTAATCGGCAAAATTCAC
>JBATHQ010000170.1:0-3834 GCA_049667005.1 Psychromonas sp. | reverse complement strand
CCTTGGCCGTTAATTTTATTAACGGCTTTTTCGATAGGATCTGTTGACCCTTTAGAGATTGTTTTTGCAGCAGTTTGTTGGTTATTTATACACGGCAGAGCCTGCGTAGTGTCGTTATTCAACATAGAGATTTTATAACAACGCAGATTGGTACAATTTACCTTGCTCTACAGGAGACTCGCTCAAAAAAAAATTCTGTATTACAACACTGAAAAGATAACCATTTAAGGTATTAAATACTTGCATTTACACCTACCGATAGTGGATTAACGAAGTTAATCTCACGATGGACTTCGTGTTGTGCCTTGATCTGGTCTTCGAGTTCTGCCTGACAAAGCATTTTCAAGTAAAATAGGTATATATTGGGACCGATCAATTAATAAGGCAGCGTTGCACTCCACCCGCCAATCCGGTAAATTCAATACTCAACAAAACTGCCACGTGATTCGTCTAAACATTATCAGCTCAAAATAATGTGACGTATATAACAAAAATAAATAAAGACTCACTTGACCCCATTTTTTTTACTTGTATTATGTGACCCCTGTCTCATTATCATCCCACTGTATTTTAAAAGGAAAATATGCATAAAATCATTGATGTCAAGTTGACCTCTATTTGCTCCCCGATATGTCAAACATTGCTTAATGAGACAGCACAACAACAAACAGTAGAAATTGACCGTAAATGTACTGAATTATTTGTGATTCGTTTAGACGGAACAATTATTGCCTACGCGACATTTAAGGTTACTGATTTTACAGATGTGAGTATTGATTCGTTGTATTTCAGAAGTATGATTAAAGATCATACGCTTGCTGAATTCTGGCTATCACGTTATTTAAAGCGTTATGTAGGAAAAAATGCCTATTTGAATTTTTTAATAGCTATTTAGGATTATGCACTGCAAAGTTTAATCTACCCTTTATTTACGAGAAAAACAGCAACATCGCCTCTTTTGGGTGCCAGTTACTGCTTTAATTTAAAATGTTCCTGTAACCTTCATTCGAACCCAGATCGAGTGTAAACATAGCTACTTTTTACTTTATCAGCAATTGTTAGACCCAAACTACTTCAATATGCAAATTTTTAATCATGGTTATCAGCACCCGTTGCGGAATGCATTTTAATAAATGCGCCTGTAAAAATATTAAATCGTGCGCAATGGCTTTCTAACGGAGATAGAAATTATCAATTATTATCATTGTGATAATATTTTATTATGATTATAAAGCCGTTAAAAACAGGATAGTCTGATGATTAATGAGAAATGGTTATTAACCTTTAAAACGCTCGTTGAAACTAAACATTTCACCCTAACTGCCGAAAAATTAAATATGACCCAACCCGGTGTCAGCCAGCATATTCAAAAATTAGAAAGGCAATTAAAAACCCCGTTATTAGAGCGCTTGGGGAAACAATTTGAACTGAGTCTGGCGGGGCAAAAACTGTATCGCTACGCAGTTAATAAAGCGCAGTTACAGCAAGAACTATTGCAGGATATGCAGTTTGATGACCCTTATAGCGGAGAGTGTCGTTTTGCTTTTTCAGGTGCTTTGGCGATGTTTCTTTATCCGCACTTTATCAGTTATCAATCTGTGCATACAAACCTGAATGTATTTGTTGAAGCGGCGCCTAACAATAACATTATAAAAGATCTGCTTAATGATAAGGTGGACATCGGTATTGTTACACTGCACCTTGAATCAGAGCAACTGCAACAGGAGAAGATTGGCAGCGAGTTATTACAACTGGTGACCCCTGCAGACTACAAAGGTCAAAAGATGAATTTCGCGTTATTAAATAAATTAGGCTTTATTAACCACCCTGACGGGTTGCACTATTTAAATAAGATCAACAACAGCAATGCACTTTGTGAAGGTAAACAGATAGAAAACATAGCAATACGGGGTTATGTTAATCAAATCAATCAAATATTACTGCCGGTAGCGCAAGGCATTGGCTTTACAGTACTGCCGGAGCGTACAGTAAAACAATTTCAGCAGGCACAGTTATTAAACATTGTGCCGCTGGATAATCCGGTTGCAGAGCCGTTGTTTTTAACCAAAAAACGTTATCGCCCTTTACCGCTTAGATATCAGTGGTTTGAAAATCAGATCCGGACCTTATTAAGCCCTTCTGAAAAAAGGTAAGTCACTGTATTGAGATATCAGCATCATTCATATTGATGAACGGTGTTGACCCTGTCCATGTATTAACTGCTTTGCCGACTCCAAATTCAAAAAATATTGCGTTTGCCCTGTTATCGCGGTTATTTTGCCTGCGGGGTAACGACAGCTCTGTAGCGGTTCATTATTAATTTTATCAATAATATCGGCTTTACTTTCACCGAGTACCAAATACGTAATATGCTTACTGTTTTCAATTAAGTATGCACTCTTCGATATCCGTAACTGCCCATTTTGCGGGTGTTTAGCAACGACAGTCAAATGGGTATCCTGATAATCCGTTTGCCCCGGAAAAAGTGACGCAGTATGGCCGTCAGCTCCCATTCCTAAAATAACCCAGTCAAACTGTGGTCGTCCGTTAACTTCAGCAACATGTTCTTTTATCTCTGCCGCATAACGAATGGCTTCCTGTTGCGGATCTTTTTCCCCTTGAATACGGTGTATATTTTCTGCAGGGATGGTGACTTTATCCAATAATAATTTTTTACATTGTCCGAAATTACTTTCCGACTCATCCGCAGCAACGCAGCGCTCATCCCCCCACCAAAAATGCAGTTTCTGCCAATTTATTTTATCAGCATAGGCTGATTGCGTTAAGTAGTTAAATAACAGAGCCGGTGTCGAGCCACCAGATAAAGAGATATGACTTGCTTTAGCCTGTTGCCCTAAGATCAGAAACTCTTTTGCAAGTTGCTCAAGCAATAATTGGGTTGATGAAAAAATGGTAAAACGCATTATATAACTCTCAGTAATAGATATCGGTTAAATGGTAACAGGCGAACGGCATTTGCAACTACCCAGACTTAATCCTTGCTACATTTTACACGGATCCTACTACAGAGACAAAGGCATGCGTGTGAATATAAGTCGTATTAGCAGTATGAAGGTTCAATAAATCCTTATGCAGTCGCCCCTGTTATAAACAGTGTCGCATCTCTTTGCATTAAACCCAACAAAAACCGCGCATAACCTGTTAATTATTATGCTTTTTTAACTAACCATCACGAAATTCCATATTGACTTCCTGAGCGATAACAGCACAATACGATTCTGTTAGGCTAGGCACTAACGGTATCACTAAGTATATTTTTAGAAGCAGTCACGGTTAACAGCTGTACTGCCCAGTTCCGCACCTCTACTATCTATTTCTATTTGCATTGGTATATTATGTACCCCCTGAAAATAAACATACTTAGATAACCAATTGTTATTTTTGTAAACAGGTTAATAAAAACCGTTACCTTTCCATACCGATAATAAAATAAGGCAATATAATGGATTATTTTCCAATTTTTTTAGATGCTCAAAAACTTAATGCAGTGGTGATAGGTGGCGGCAATGTTGCTGCACGCAAAATTGAACTTTTACTCAAATCAAAGGCAACAATAACCGTAGTCAGTCCGGCACTAAAAGAAAGTGTGCAGGCATTATTGGTGAACGAGCAACTCACTTGGATTAAAGATGAATATGCGCCGCATTTTCTGGATAGTTTCCAATTAGTAATTGCAGCGACCAATATTAAAGCGGTCAATGTCGCCATTTCTGATGCAGCAAATCAACGCGGGATGCTGGTGAATGTGGTCGATGATCCTGAACTATGTAATTACATCACACCGGCAATCATTGACCGAGACCCGATGATTAT
>JBATHQ010000169.1:0-5493 GCA_049667005.1 Psychromonas sp. | reverse complement strand
AAACGATACCTGCCATTGAGATCACCAGCGCGGGTTCAAAAATACCCAGTGCGATAGTTACCTGTGCGGCAAACTGTTTGTCCTGATTATCAGCAGATCGTTCAAGCATATTACCAAGTTCTCCGCTACGCTCTCCACTCATTATCATATGCAACATCATTGGTGGAAACAGTTTTGTACTGTCTAAGGCACGCCCCAAGCTTGTTCCTTCCCGGACACGCTCTGTCGCTTCCCCCACTTTAAGACGGATAAACTGATTGCTGAGTACATTGCCAGCGATTGACATCGCCTCTAATAGCGGCACAGCACTGCTGTTTAAAATACTCAGTGTACGCGCAAAGCGGGCTGTATTGAGTTCATTGGCGACACGCCCGATAACCGGAAAATTAAGCAACTTCTGGTCAAAGAATAACTGATTTTTCGGTTTTTTAAGTAAACGTTTGAAAATCACTATTGCAGCAACAATAACAATCACAAGATACAAGCCATAACTGTTTAATGCATCACTGGCGGCAATCAGAAATTTGGTTGTTGCCGGTAAATCTGCCTGCATATGTTCAAACTGTCCGACCACTTGAGGTACGACTGAAGTTAATAATATGGCCACAACGGAAATAGCAACTAATGTTAATACCAGTGGATAGATCAGCGCCTGCATCATTTTACTTTTCATCTCCTGGCGCTGTTCTGCGTAGTCGGCTAATCGGTCTAAGACCTTATCAAGGTGTCCGGATTTTTCACCTGCTGCAACCATTGAGCAAAAAAGGTTATCAAAAATCAATGGGAACGCGCGCATACTATCAGCCAGACTATGCCCTTCAAGCACACCGCCCCGAACCGCTGCAATCATTGCTTTTATTTTAGGTTTATCACACTGCTCAGCCACAGCGTGTAAGCACTCCTCAATGGGAATGGCAGACGCCACCAAAGTAGATAATTGTCGTGTAATAAGGGCTAAGTCAGCTGTTTTTATTTTATGACTAAATAAACTTGCGCCGCTTTTTGAAGACTTATTGCTAACTGCTTCTACTTCAAGAGGGATTAAACCCGAAGCACGTAATTGTTGGCGCAATAAACGCGCCGAATCAGCTTCGGTTGTGCCCTTGGTCTGCTTTCCCCGATCATCAATTGCTTTGTAAGAAAATGTTGCCACATTAATCCTCTCTGCTTACGCGAAGAATCTCTTCCAATGTGGTTATTCCCGCTAAGACTTTTGCTACACCATCATCACGAATACTGGGGGTATGCTGTCGGATTGCTTTTTCCATAGCCTGCTCTCCCGCTCCCGAATGAATCAATTCGCGTACACGTTCGTTAATCATCACTAACTCATGGATGCCTGTACGCCCTTTGTATCCGCTATAGTTGCAGACAGTACACCCCACCGCACTATAGATTATCGCATCTTCATTTTCCGATAAGCCTAAAACGTTATTTTCCTGTGCAGTTGTTTTATGCGGTTGTTTACAACTTGGACATAAACGTCTTACTAGGCGTTGCGCCAACACCCCCAACAAACTTGAAGATAAAAGAAAAGGTTCTATTCCCATGTCGCGTAAACGCGTTACTGCACCTATTGCGGTATTGGTATGCAGAGTTGATAAAACCAGGTGACCGGTTAAACTCGCTTGTACGGCTATCTGCGCGGTTTCTAAATCTCGAATCTCGCCAATCATAACCACATCGGGATCTTGACGCAGAATGGCGCGCAAGCCACGTGCGAATGTCATATCAACTTTGGTATTTACCTGAGTTTGTCCGATACCATCAATGGCGTACTCTATCGGGTCTTCAACGGTGAGGATATTGCGATCTGTGGAGTTTATCTCCAATAAACCCGCGTACAAGGTGGTACTTTTACCCGAACCGGTCGGTCCAGTAACCAGAATAATGCCATGGGGCTTATGGATAAGCTCCCTGATTTTCTGGTGGTTTTCTTCTGTCATCCCTAAGGTGGCAAGATCCAATTTGATAGCATTTTTATCTAATAAACGTAATACAACCCGCTCACCGTGACTAGAAGGCATAGTTGAAACACGCACATCCACCCCTCGTCCGCCGATACGGATGGAAATACGGCCATCTTGCGGCAACCGTTTTTCAGCAATATCGAGTTTCGCCATAACTTTTATACGAGAAACTAACAGATTAGCCAGCTTACGCTGCGGTTTGAGTATTTCACGCAATACACCATCGATGCGAAAACGTATAACCAAGCTGTTTTCAAAAGTTTCGATATGAATATCAGAGGCTTCATCTTTAATCGCCTCGCCCAACATGGCGTTAATTAATTTAATAATCGGCGCATCATCTTGTGTTTCTAATAAATCTTCATCCTTGGGTATCTCTTCTGCCAGAGTAAAGAAATTATCACTACCAATATCTTCCATCAGTTGCTGTGCTTGCGAAGAAGAGGACTGGTAAGCGATGGTCACCAACTGTTCGAAACGTTCATTGTTTATTTGCTGCAGGGTGAACTCACAACCAATAGCACGACGAACTTCAAGTATTAAATCCGCATTTGGTACTTTTTTGTAACACAGCTGCACACTTTTATCTTCGTAAAAAATTACTAATTCGTGTTTTTTTGAGAATGTAAAAGGCAGCTGCCCGCCAGGCGTTACTTCAATAAACTCTGGATCATCACTCAGCGCCGTCTGCAAAGCTTCATGTTCAAGCATGGTCATTATTGAACGCTCTTGCTGTTTTTGTATATGACACTACCCTCGGAATCCATGAAATAATCCAGATCTATTTCATGGCTTTGACCCCATTCAGGTAACAGTGGCGGATTACTATTCGGCATTAAATTAATCCCATCCTCTCGTTGTGCTTGTTGCACGCTGCGCATCAAGCTGTATTTACGTGTACTCAGATCTCTCATAGTCTTATCATCACGAATAATAGATGCTCGTATAAAGACCATTAAGTTGCGCTTTTCAGTACTGCTCTTAGTTGATTTAAAGAGATTTCCTACCCATGGAATATCCCCTAATAAAGGCACTTTATCCACGGTTTCACTGACCTCATCATTAATTAAACCGCCAATCACAACTGTTTCGCCTGATTTAGCTAAAACAGTGGTTTTTACCGCTCGCGTTGCAAATATAATATCAACTGAAGTTTGCCCTTTAATTGTTGACACCTCTTGTTCAATCACCAATTGCACTGCATCACCTTCATTGATTTGCGGCGTGACTTTTAATTTAATACCGATATCTTTACGCTCAATGGTTTGGAATGGATTACTATTAGTAGAGCTGGATGTCGAACCTGTTAAAACGGGTACTTCGTCACCAACAATAAAACTCGCTTCCTGATTATCAAGAGTTGTAATACTTGGAGTAGCCAGAATATTTGCAGTACTTGAGCTGCTCACAGCTTGTATGATAGCGGCCCAGTCACCACCCGCAATACCTAATACCCCACCCGAAATACTAGCAAGTGCGGAGGCAGCATCGGTAAAATCATCATCTTCCTCGACGCCATAATAAGCGGAGGCTATCTGGCCTGTGGTTACCCCATTATCATTAAACTGTGTACCACCATATGAACTTGCAAACTGTGAACTTAAGTTAATACCGTCACTTTCTGACACCTCAACGATGATCGCTTCCACTAAGACTTGAGCTCGGCGTATATCTAATTGACGAATAATGCTGGTTAACGATGACATCAGAGCGGGTTGCGCGGAAACCACAATGGCATTAGTACTTTCATGGGCTTCTATGCTTAATTCCGATCCAGTTGAACCTGATTTTGCTTTACTATCAGGGTTATCAAGGCTTTTGCTAACCCCTTTTAACACATCAACCACTTTCTGTGCATTGGCATATTTAAGGTAAAAAACCCGGGTATTACCCTGATTAAGTAGTTCATCATCTAAAGATTTAACCAGTTTCACAATGCGCGCACGGCTTTTAGGCTCTCCGCTGATAATAAGAGAGTTAGTACGTTCATCCGCCACTAATCGGGGCTCTAACACACTGGATGAAGAACTTTTTGCACTGCTTGAGGATTTTTGAATAGAGTTGACAATATTCACCATCTCTAATGCGCTGGCAAATTTAAGTTTAACGATATCAACTTCCTGATCACCCGCTTTATCAACACGGTTGACAATTTCCACCAATCGATTAACAACGGCCGCCCGTCCGGTGATCATCAGGACATTTGACGGGTCGTAATGGACGACGTTTCCGCCCCCTGCGTTATCATTTAATTGTCGCAAAAGAGGCGCCAACTCGCGCACGGATACGTTAGAGACAGGAACAACACGAGTTACCATCTGATCCCCGGTTTGAGATAGACCATCATCAACAACCGGGATCGCAGATGTTTTAGCGTCCTTGGATTTAATCACCTTAATTATGCCGTTATCCATTTCAACAGTGGCAAAACCGTAAACCTCTAAAACATTTAAGAAAAACTGATAATATTGTCTTTCATTCAATAAATCGTAACTGCGTACGTTAATACTCCCGCGCACAGTGGGATCCAAGATAATAGTTTTATTTAAATTTTTGCCAACGATATTAATAAACTCATTAATATCCGCATTTTTAAAACTGGCCGAATATTCTGTTGCCGATGCAGCCCCACTGCTCACAACGCCAGTCAAAAAAATAAACAAACTAAAAACTAATGGCTTAGATAATTTTTTTTTCATCCAGAAATCATTCATCTTGATTAAAACTCCAAATTTATATTTCAATTTTAGACTGGCTATTTATTATCTAAAATAATTACTGTGGTGATATGCTTAAACTACGGAATATTCAGATAAAGATCATATAACTGTCCCTCGCGGTCAACGGTTAAACTAATCTCTTTCATCGTTGGAAATTCTTTTAATAAAGTCATCGACTCAGCCATATCGGTCAGGTCAATGCCATTTAACTCAATAACTAAATCACCCTTCTCTAAACCAGCCTGTTCGAATAACGCGGGATCTTTACCAGGATTAACACGGTAGCCTTTAATTGCACCACCCTCTCTTACCGGCGAAATATTAATGTAATCCGTTAACTTGCTGGGATCTTTTAATAATTCACTGCGATTTAAGTCAACCGTGGTTGGTTGGTTACTCCCCCCCTGTCCTGCCTTGCCGGTTGGTTGTCGAAGCGGCTGTTTTTTCTGTTGATCATCCGCATCAAGGCCATCCAGCATTAAAATCCGGTAACTTCCATTTTCATCAAGAACAATACGATCATCATAAATTTCCTTAACAGAAGCGCTAGTCCCTTCGATCTTCGAATCGATAAAATAACTATCCTGTTTACCTTTATAAGCAATAATTGCACTTGAATAAGTGGGATCAGAAGCGGCAACTACACCAACCAAGGTCAAATTTAATGTTGTTTTGACCATCGTTTCGGTTGCCAGCGTTTTTTTAGGCTGCGCCTCAGGATTAACACTTTTTCCAAAAAGATTTAGCGCTTTAAGCCTTGCCAGAACGTTGCTGTCTGCACTATTTTCCAGCCCCTTTTTAGG
>JBATHQ010000168.1:0-4018 GCA_049667005.1 Psychromonas sp. | reverse complement strand
AGTGGTTGGGGGAAGTTGAGATTTATTCATAATTAGACAGGCCTTTTAAAAGGGGGCAAAGCCCCCTAAACAGTATTTATCGAATTGGCATCGGGTACATTAGCCCGCCTTTATTCCATAAATTATTGATACCGCGATCAATCTTAAGGGGGGAGTCTTTGCCGACGTTTTTGTCAAATGATTCAGCGTAGTTACCAACTTGTTTAACAATTTGGTAAGCCCAGTCATTTTTCAATCCCAAATCGGTACCGGCACTGCCTGTAGTACCCAATAAACGTTGAATAGCTGGGTTTTCTGATTTAAGCATCGCTTCTGCATTGCTGGAAGTAACACCTAGTTCTTCAGCTTCAATCGTTGCAAACATCGTCCAGCGTACGATCTTGAACCACTCTTCGTCACCCTGACGCACGACAGGTCCTAACGGCTCTTTAGAAATAATTTCAGGTAATACAATCGCAGAGTTCGGATCAGTTAATTTACTTTTTAAGCCATATAACTGCGAGGCATCGGAAGTCAGTACATCGCAACGTCCGCTGTTAAAACCATCAAGGGTTTGACCGGAAGTATCGTAGGTAACTCCCTTATATTCCATATTATTGGCTGTAAAATAATCGGTTAAATTAAGCTCGGTTGTTGTACCAGCTTGAATACAGAAAGTAGCACCGTTTAGTTCTTTAGCTGACGTTACGCCGAGCTTTTTGCTTACTAGGAAACCTTGCCCGTCATAATAGTTTACACCGGCAAAGTTTAAGCCAAGAGAAGTATCACGGGTTGCGGTCCAGGTTGTCGAACGTGCTAACACATCTATTTCGCCACTTTGTAATGCCGTGAACCGCTCTTTTGCTGTTAATGGAATGTATTTCACTTTTGCAGCATCACCTAAAACAGCCGCAGCGACCGATTTACAAAAATCAACATCAAGTCCTTTCCAAACGCCTTTGGAATCTGTTGCAGAGAACCCCGGAATACCCGTTGAAATGCCACAGCTTAGTTCGCCTTTTTTAACTACTTCTTGTAACGTCGAAGCTGAAGCCAGATTCGGTACAAGTGCGGCTGCACCAAGTAATAGCGCTATTTTAGTCATCTTCATAAAATATCCTTCTCTATTTGATTTGATAAATTTAATTTAAAAACTACAAACTCATTCGTTTACACCTTGATGTAAGCATTTTTTGTGCCAATGTTGTTTTGTTGCTTTATTTTTTTAATTAACACATTGATTTACATTGTGTTTTTTGTTTATCTTAAATCGGCTTATTAAACAACTGCAATGAAACTAAGCGAAATTAAAAATATCGTAAAGGTGCATGCTGCACTGAAATGGAGCAAACTATCTTTAAATGGTAAACATAAATAGAAAGCTCAAGCCAGATTCGCAATAAGTATGGCTAAATTGAAAAAGAATGCTAATTTTGCCAGACCTGTAAATTATCTTTTTGTGCTGATTAATTGAAAATAGGTCATTAAAACAGTGTGAGTCAGGGGGTTGTTGAAGCGTAATGTGAAATAAGGGGAGGGGGCTTTGCAAGTGTTGTTACAGCAGTTTGTTGGTGCTCTATTCAATGCAGAGTCTGATTTTTTTGAGGAGATGATGATACCAATTTCACTAATTATCTACTCATTTATGCTTGTTAAAATGAATGCTAGCTTCGTTAATGATTTGATTACGAACGTCCTGTTCTCCACCACTGTGTGGCCAGCTAAAGCTGTTCAAAATCGTTCCATACGATTTTGTGGAATTAGAACAACTAGTTACTGCAATCAAAGCCTTGCTTTCATCCATTTTCCCTGTGCCTAAATAGAACATCTAATTAGTGGAATTGGTATAACTTCCAAATATCAGCTTGAAACTTATCTATGTTATTTAACGTTTTTATGGCTTATGGATTGAGATCCATTATTGAGCTGTTGTTATCCAGCCTTTTTTGTTTTAAATATTTTTCTACTAAGATGCTTAATTGTGTGGCGTCCCACTCATGTTCAACGCTGCAGCATGCTTTTTCTAATAGGTTAATTTGTGTTGCAAGTTGTTGTTTATCTTGTTCGGGTAGATCCAGCACTTCGACTAAATGCGAGAGGCTTTTAAGATTGTAGTTTTCACTGTCTAAATAAGTTAACAGCAGTTGATAAACCCGTGGTGCATTATTTTCCTGCAGTGCCTCCTGTAGATTTTGATAGGCTTGATTGTCAGCGGGGGTAGAAGGCGCCTGTTGATATTTTACAGCGTTATACCTGCGACGATAATGGAGATGGTAAATAACCAAAATGATTAAAAGCAACAATAGTAGCGCAGTCGTTATCTGCCAATAGATTAAGCTGCCGTTATCAGTGTTAATCTTTGTGGTCGTTACCGGACGTACAATATCAGCGGCCGGTTTTTCCAAGGTCCCGGGTTCTTTCTCTGCGGCTAATATAGTTAAGACTTGTGCTGGTAAAACTGCATACTCCTGTTTATCTGTGACACTATTCCACCAGGCTATTTTTATTTCCGGCAACGTCAACTCGCCTACCTTGCTTGGTATGATTGCATGGCGCATGCTTCTTTCTGAATATAATAGTCCGTTTATTTGCTCATCTTTCAGTTCATCCTGATCTGGATAAAAACGTAACTCTTCAGGGTAATTAAAAGAGATAATCGGCATTTTTTCCTTTTTAATGGAAGCAATCCGTAGTGTAATATTACGGGTTATGGGCTCCCCGACATGGTAAGTTTGCTGGGGTAGCGGGATATTTTCAGTTAATCTGACATCCTCGCTGACTAACCATTCTCCCTGGTAATCTGCGGGCTTATCTTTGACCTTTATTTTGATTCTGTCGCCACGCACATTAATGGGCACGCCAACAACCTGATTTTGTCGATTATTGACGGTCATTGTTTTACGTGAATCACCGCTTAATAAGGGAGAGTTAATAATAAAATCTCCGGGTTTATCGAGTGTTATTTGAAATTGACGGGTAATGGTTTGATAACGGATCCCGTTGATTATGGTTTCGCTATTTTGATCCTGTCCGTAAACCTCAATGCCCCCATCTTGTAAGTCTGGTCCGCTAAGATTTAAATTATCCGTTACCGTCGCCTGGGCAATATATATTTGCGTGGTTAAGATCAATGGCTGCCCCAAATAAACACTGCTTTTGTTAGTGCTGTTTTTCATGAACACTTCGTTATCAGCTGTTGTTGTCGCCAGTTCAGGTGCTTCGCTGACAGATATCTGGATTGCCTGTGTACTGAGTGGACCAATTTGTAGTTCGGGGATGGTCAATTTTCCGGTGCGCTTGGCCTGTAACCTAATTTGCCACTGTGTTTGCTGGCTGAAATTACCATTAATGTAGGCACTGCGCTGACTTTTTGAAGCGCGATCTACGTTGAACTCTTTTTCAAGTAGTCTTGTGTCTAGCTGGTAATCTGAATCACTGTCATCAATCTCAATGGTTAACAGGAAAATATCCCCTACAGTTACCTGATTGCTGTTAACTGAAGCTGATATTTGTGGTGCGGCTAATAATAGCTGGCTGTAAAAAAGCCCTAAAAATAGGCTAAGAAAAAGTGAAAATCGAACGCGCATTACCAGGTAACTCCATTATTTTGTTGTTGACCAGAATTTGATTGTGCTCTTTTTTGAGATTCAAGAAGCATTTTATTTCGTAATAAAACCGAAGGATCATCCGGCATGTTTTTCAACCAGTTGGGTAGATTTTCGAACTCCTGATTAACTGTTGTGCTTTTTCCAGTCTGACTTGGTGATTGCTCGTCACTGTTTTGCTCGTCACTGTTTTGCTCGTCACTGTTTTGCTCGTCACTGTTTTGCTCGTCACTGTTTTGTTGTTCACTGTTTTGCTCTTCACTGTTTTGCTCTTCGCTGCTTTGCTGCTGCTCGCTATTTTGCTGCTGCTCGTTATTTTGCTGCTGTTCACTGTTTTGCCGCTGTTCGCTATTTTGCTGCTGTTCGCTATTTTGCTGCTGTTCGCTATTTTGCTGCTGTTCGCTATTTTGCTGCTGTTCGCTATTTTGCTGCTG
>JBATHQ010000167.1:0-12070 GCA_049667005.1 Psychromonas sp. | reverse complement strand
TTTGCGAAAGATCTGCTTTTAACAGCGTATATAATGCTTCTGCATCTTTGAGTTGTTTACGATCCGCTTGCGCTGTTAATTTGTCAATAATTTTTAATGTCGTGTCAACACCAATATCCGCAAGAATGAGTTGTTCTTCCAACTCTTCAAAAAGATCATCATCAATTTTTTTCCCTTTAAATAAAGAGAATAAACCACTGCCTATACTTAATCGCGTTTTCTTTAAACGCTGCTTAAATCGAGCGAAAAACCCTAATGCTTTCTCTTCCTTTTTGAGTGAGTCATGGCCAGCAACTGATGCTGCCTGTTGTTTTTGAGTTTCAGCTTCTACTCTTTCAGCTTCTACTCTTTCAGCTTCTACTCTTTCAGCTTCTACTCTTTCAGCTTCTAACCTTTCAGCTTCTAACCTTTCAGCCTCTAACCTTTCAGCTTCTAACCTTTCAGCCTCTAACCTTTCAGCTTCTAATTTTTCTGCGGCGAGTCTCTCGGTTTCTAGTCGCTGAGCTTCTATTAGCTTTTCCGTTTCAAGTAACGCATCCTTGTCCTGCTGCGTTGTTTCTTGCGCTGAATTTTTTCCAAACCAGGAAAATAGTCCTTTCTTTTTTGCCATTACTTAAAAACCTTACTCACAACCAATTTAGACTGCTAAAATAGCAGCATCTTATTACCCAAGCCACCTCCAGATGCAATAATCGACATCTTTAGGCGCTTTAGGTATAAACATTCTTGCACCACTGAAATAAATATTTCAAGTAGTTTGAAGCTCTATATTAACACCTTATTGTCGGACTAAAAATTATATGGGTAGAAATCATCAGGTTAAATATCACGAAAAAAGCAGAAAACCCATTAAAGGTGGGTTTATTCGCTTAATATCAGGAAAATGGCGCGGCAAAAAACTACCTGTGCAGGATAAAGAGGGCCTACGTCCGACAACTGATCGCACTAAAGAAACTTTGTTTAATTGGTTAATGCATGATATTCGAGATGCACATTGTCTGGATTGTTTTAGCGGCAGTGGTAGCCTCGCTTTTGAAGCATTATCCCGTTATGCAATGCATGTCACATTATTAGAAAAAGACGCTCAGATTGTCAGTCAGTTACGGGAGAATATGCAAACGTTGCAGGTGGATAATGCGATCCTGATCGAAACCGATTCTATTCACTATTTACAACAACCCGCCGAAAAAATATTCGATATCGTATTTATCGATCCCCCTTTTAATAAAGGGTTGCTGCAACCATGTTGTGATGCATTGGAAAAAAATGGTTACTTAAGCGAGAATGCATTGATCTATATTGAAAAAGAGTCACAGTTGAATGATTTCAAACAGCCGGAAAATTGGCAACTGTTGAAAGAAAAAAACACCACACAAGTCTCTTACCAACTTTATGTGCGAGGATAATAATGCGCTATTTTATAACCTTAGGTAAAGGATTAATGGTAGCTATCTGGGCTATCTTATTGTTCAACCTTTTTTTCCCATTTAGCGGACAGGCCGGCATCGCCTTTTATTTCTTATTGGCTTTAATCACCTTTATGCACCTCATTCAACTGTTAGTTATTTATGGTGCATTTGCAGAAAAACTAAAATTGACAGCCACTGAAGCCCTGCAGGTTTTCATTTTTGGCGTGTTTAAACTTTGGCAGTTAAAGGGGCGTATGCTCAGCTGATCAGCAATGTTATAAATATTCATGCTTGTGCAGTTAGCTCAGGTACTAACAAATTTGTAGAGAAATTATTGTTTTTTACTTGAATGTCTGGGGCGCCTAATTAATGGAATTGGTATTATTTAATTTGCTAAGAGCAGGAACGCAGAGAGTTCAGTGTAACTGCCTGCGTTTGCTCAAGAAGGCTAATACCTTATAAAAGACTGAGGCTCCTAGGCTGCCTTTTCCGACCAGTACTGACGAGAAACCTCTTTGCCATTTTTATAAGTGATTTCAAGGGCTTTTTGACCGTTTTCATACCACCCTGTCATCACACCATCGCTATGTTGACCATCGGAAAAATTAGCTTCGAGGCGTTTTTGACCGTTACTGTACCACTCAGTAAGCATGCCATCTTGTTGGCCATTCTTAAATGTGGCCTGTTCAGCTTTTTGGCCGTTTTCATACCATGCAGTCATTAGACCTTCGGTTTTACCATTGTTGAAATTTACCTCACTTGTTTTTTCACCATTGTAATACCATTTAGTTGCAACACCGTTCTCTTTACCATTCTCATAGGTTACCTGAACGGCTTTCTGACCATTGTTGTATTTTTTTTCAAAATCACCGGAAAACGGAGTCTCTTGATTGACTTGGTAGGCTAGACCATTTCGCAACTGCAGATAATCGATGGTTGCTGCTTGTGATAAACCTGTAAAGGAAAGAAAAAATAACGCTAATGGAATTGTTTTTTTCATATAATCACCAAAATTAATTTTATTTAAAATAGACAGAGAATCATTATTGTATCAACATGATACCTCCTCTATGACAGAGAAATTTTACACAAGTTCACACTGTCTTTATATTTTGATGAAAATAGATATTATTTTAAAACAACCAACAATCAACCTCTTATGATTTGAATCTAAGCGTATTTTTATTGTAAATGATTTTCAACTGACTCGAAGATCCAGATCTCAAGTCTTTTATTTTGCACTGTCAGCCAGGGAAGCATCACGATACTCATTGGACATCTGAAGACGACTACTAGCAACGCCATATTTAGCGTCAGATTTTGCATGTTTAAACAACTTCCCATTCACTTTAATGAAAATTTCAACGTCCCCATCCGTATCTTTGTTTTGTACCGATAAAGAGGCAACTGAATCAATTGGCATGAGCATTTTTTTATACCAATAATTAGCTATTTTGCTTTGCTCTATGGAGCCGTTATCATTGGTATAAGTTGCTTCCATATTGTAACCTTTGGCAAAATATTCAACATAAAACTCATCAGAACTAATTGCTGATTCAATCTCAAACAGATCAGAGTTATCGAGATTACGTTCAAAAATATCTCTGTCGCGCTGCTCTGCCTCTATCCTTAATTTTTCCTGATTTGCAAGCTCATCTGCCAGACGCTGACTCTCAACCCTCTTTTCATTAGCAATGCGTTCTCTTTTTTCGGCTAAAAGTCGTTTTGCAGCGTTATCTTCGCGCTTAATCTGCTCTTTGAAACAATATTTTTCATAAGAGGACTTGACTGAATTGCTGATTTTGGAGTAATCAACATTCTGCTCACACTCAACTTTCGTTTCATTTTCACACGGGAGTTGCTGAAAAATTAATATACCATTTTCTTTACACTGATAGATTTCAGATGAAGCAGATAGAGAAAGGAATATCGTACTGAATAATGTAATAGACAAGATATTATGCACTTTATATTTCATAATAAACCTTACGCGACAGAGTAAAAAAGTAACGAAAAAAATCTAGTATTTATAGATTCCCCCATTAATAAGCTCCGGTCAAGTTGCTATATGAATTTCCTTAGGTATTTGTTAAGCAAGTACTAAATCGTACATGATCCGATAATTTAATGATTGTTGATAGGCACTTGGAAATGACAATGTATATGTCAATAAGCGCCTGTCGTCAGCTGTTTTTTTATTAGGTAGAGAAATGAAACTAGATAACGTTAATTATTCATTTTCATCTGATTGATCAGCATGAGCAGAACCTTCAAATTGATCAACATCGGCTAACGTTCCAAACCAAAAATCTGAGCTGATCATCTTAAACTGACGGGTTAAACCTTCACTTGATATGGCTTCTAGTTTCCACAATATCCCGGGAGCTTGTGGAAAATGTGTCCCCGTGATTTGCTCTTCATATAATCGATGTATTAAAGCATCAGTAGAGAAGCCCGATGCAAGGAGACGTACCATCGATGCGTGCAATGAGTCATCAAAAATATGCAAATCTTGTGCATCAGTTGCAGTAATATTAACCATAAACTCAACACCAGTAGGCTCGGGAAAGACACCATTAAATGCCTCTCTCAATAATGCATAAGCATTAAAAAAACCTTCATGAAGCAAGCAATCAGAATACTCTTCCCACATTCTGTCATCAACCATATCATGACTTAACTGATCAATTTTACCTGCAGTCAACTGACTGAATAAATGCGTCAACACGATTTTTGCTGCTTCATTTGTCTCTAAATCATTTAGAGACATCATGCACATCTCTCTAAGTTCAGCGGATTCCATACCTTCTAAACCATCGTCTAAGCCCATAAGAGCCATCAATTGAAGGTAATCCTCATTTGACCAGGCATTCGGAATTTTATTGATTTTACGAAAAGAACCAATTTGAACATTAAACTGTGCCGGCATGGAAAACCCCCTACTTATTGAGCGTCAAAAAGTGACGAAGAGAGCTCAAATTAACACTGCGCATGGACAATCGCAATACTGTCAATAGGAGGTAGAGATCTTTCTTTTTGCTTTTTTAATAATGATCAACTTTTATGAGCCACAATGGGGGAATAGCGTATACAGAAAGGGGGAATGACGCTCACCGATAAAAAAGTAAGCGTAAATTTAGCAGATTGAATTGAAGCTGGCTGACTAAACAGTCAGATAGCTATTGTAATTAGTTGCAAATATTTTCTTGCGGTAGGCTGATACCTTGGGCTGACTCGATAAACTTGCCTTTACTGGTCAGGAAATCAATTAAATCAGTGCTACTCATATCACTGTCCATACAGGTATGAAAACGTGCATCTTCGCCAAAAGTGCAGGCAATCTGTGCGTGTAATTCTGCTTTTGTATAGGTTTTACCACTGGTTGCCATCATCTGCATGACTTGATGGCCATGAATTGACTCACTCATTTATTGCCCTTTTTCTACGATATAAAAAGGGCAATATAACCTAGCGATAAAGTCAGGTATTGATATTGAACAATATTTTCCTATAAAAAATTTTGGCTAAGAACTGATTAGCGCTGAATCACTCAGCGCTTGTCAATGGCCCGATTTTAATTAGCCTACTTTTTCTCCCACTTCCCGGCGCTGTTTTGAATATATTCTCCACGAGGTGTTTTCGAAATCGCTTTTTCCCCGGCGAGAACAGACACCTGATCCAACGTCATTCCATTTTTTTTCGCTATACCTTTGTATAACTCGATGCGTTGAGTATTAATAGTATCCACCAGTTTGTTTACTTCCTGAGAGGCTTTTACTACACCTAACAAACCATCGGCTCTTTCTCCGACTAACCCCTGCTGCTTAGCATCTGATAAATCGAGAGCAAATGCTGAAAAGCTCAACATTAGCGTAATTATTAAAATAAATTTTTTCATTTTTATTCCTCATTTTTTATCTGTTACAGTTAAAACAAACCACTTTCATCACTGAATATATTATCTAACTCTTTATCAACTTTAACTCTAATTTGATGATCTATTTTTACATTTAAATTAATTGTAATCGGTTCGCTAGGCACCGCCAACTCCACGCGGGGGGTGCATGCAGACAATGTAACAAGCAGTGAAAATAAAATAATAATTTTTTTACACACTAATATCTCTCCTGTATTTGACGCGTTACCTGATCGGAAAAACGTAAACTTTCCAATAATTTTAAAAGATTCTCACGGTGAGAGTAGTTCAATTTAACCGGTTGTTTACCGCTTACATCCGGGCTTACGCCTTGAATTTCAGCCTTAACATCCACTTCTCCATCTGCAGTATACCCTATCATTGCCTGTAAGGTATCAAACTGAAAGTTCGATAATAGCTGTAAAGTAAAAGAAAGTGCCGGATTTTTACTGGTCATCTCCTCCACCGTTTCATCCTGCGGGAGTTTAATATATCCGCCGGGTGCACGGGCGAATATTGCGCCTTGCTCTATATTTACGCCTTGGTCGGTGATTGTTAAAGGTAACACCCCATCGAGGAGCCCCTGACTGACAATGGCCGGATAGGCACTGTATTTTACGATCTCACTTAACCTTAGGCCGGAAATATTGATTTTAGTGCCATTATCAGGTTGAATTTTTAGATTATCAAAGGCGATTTCCCCACCTAGTAGCCACGTTTTAAAGTTATCAATAACGACTATTCCGGCATCACTGTGGGCATCTATAAGTATGGTTTTGACCGGCACGCCTATAAACAGAGTCTCCAGTTGTAACTGCTGCTTTCCCTGAGCAATGGCGATACTGCTATTGTTAATCTCAAAATCAGTCGCACTGTTAAAAAACAGACCATCAAATACAATATCGTCTTTCCCTCCCGCGAGTTCCACCCCAGTTAATGCGCTTGTTACAACCCCGGTTTTTCTTAGCGGGTTATATTTAAACGTTAGTTGATAGTTAACCTGACCTTTGGAAAGTGACCAATTTTCAACTATCGGCAAATACCCCTGTAGCGCTTTAATCAGCTCAGGCATAATGAGTTGCCCTTTTTTTATCTCGCCGCTAATAAGGTTAGGGGTATAGTTTAGATCGCCCAAAATAGTTGTATTCGCGAAAGAGAGTGACCAGTCAAAGTACAGCGCCCCCTTCTGCTCCTGGGTTTCTACTCTGGCAAGCAATGGGGGAAATTTATAAGTGTCAATGCGGGCACGCTGTTTTACGCCGCGATCAACTTTTGTAACAAGCTTACTGCTGCCCATTTGCAGCTGTATCGGCAGAGTTTTAATATTTATCTGTTCAGAAAAACCGATGCTCGCGGGTTTCATAATATTTAACTTAATATATGGCGCGTTCAGAACCTTGTCCGGCGCAATGGCATAATTGACTTTACTTAAGTCAGCCTGCATCTGCTGCAAATTTACCTGCCCGTTTAAGAGGTTAATATCGCCTTTCATACTCAGGACAATCTCTTCTGCTAAGCCGGTCACGCCTACGTCCGAGTTAAATGCAAACTTGCCTGCCTCCCAGTTATTCAGATTAGCTGAATAATTAACCGTCAATAAACCCTTTTTTACCCCCTGATAAGCTTTTGGCAATGTTAGATACTGGGCAAACGACTCTGACTGCAGTTCGCTTTTGAAGCGAAAATCCTTGCTTATAAGATCCACATTGAGCGTTAACTGCATCGCTTCATTAACCAGGCTAATCAGCAGCGTTTGCTGTTTTTTGCTAATCTGCACGGAAAAAGATAAATTTTTATTGAGATGCAGGGATCTTAAATTAACCGACTTGATCTCAATTTCACTGTCAGGTAGTTGCGCTAAAATTTTTGAAATTTGTGCGATCTGCTGATCTATTTGCGGTTTTTTCTGTTTGAGTGTGGCACTGCTATCCGTTGGTTTTTGCGCGGCATTCGCAGACTGGCAATCCAAATCCCAGTCAATCCGCGCAACTGAGCCGGTGATCTTGGTTGGCGCTTTAAGAAGTTGAATCGTTTTAATTTGATTTTGCGGGCAATTTTTATCCGGTTGGAAACGCTCCAAGTTCGTCGAAAGAAGAGGAAGCCATGATAATAATGGCTTCTCCTGCTGTTCAATGAGCGGCAACTCATCGGCGCCAAGCAATGGGTTATTAAAAAAGCATAAAAAAGCGCTTAACAATATAATGAAAAAGCACTTTACCTTAGCAAACGTGTTCACCCGGGGTTATTGCACCCACTCAATAATACCATCAAGTTTATTACCATCTTCACTGACCACCAGCCATTTAATATGTTTTTCACGCATAATATCTTCAGCCTCAGTTAAACGCGCCTCTGGAGAGATAAAACAGGGAGAGCTGTTCATTAATTGCTGCGCAGTACAATCTGCGACACTTTGCCCCGAAATTAGAAAACGGCGCACATCGCCATCGGTGATCACCCCCTGCAGAACCTCTTCCTGCATCACCAAAGCAAGACCTGTACGCGTTTCCGTCATCACCATCAGCGTATCGGTCAGTGAAGTATGTCGATCTACTATGGGTAGATTTTTTGTACGCATCTCATTTTTAACGAAAGTAAGTAATCGCTTACCCAGGCTGCCTCCAGGATGAAAACGGGCAAAATCCATGGGACTGAAAGCTCTCTCTAATGTTAGCGTCGAAGCTAAGGCATCGCCAATCACTAAACTTAATGTAGTGGATGTTGTCGGCGCTAAATTATTCGGACAGGTTTCTTTTTCAACACTTGCATCTAAAACCACATCGGAATTTTTCGCCAAAGTAGAATTTAATCCGCCGGTAATCGATATTATTTTATTACCTGCGTACTGTATTGAAGGGATGATTTTAAGCAGTTCATCGGTTTCACCGCTGTATGAAATAAGCAGCAGCAGATCATCTTTGGTGATCATACCTAAATCACCATGAAAGGCCTCGCCGGGGTGCATATAAAAAGAGGGCGTACCTAAAGACGCCAGTGTCGCTGATATTTTTCTACCAATATGCCCTGATTTTCCCATGCCGCTGACAATCACCCGCCCTGAGCAGTTTTTCATTAATGCTAATGCCTGCAGATACTCATCTCCAAGACGCTGGCTATGAGAAGTTAATGCCTGACTCTGTACAGCAAATACATTGCGGACTTCTTGGATTAATTGGGTGTTTGATAAAGTAAATTGTGTCATATAAAAACCTCGGGAATATTTCAGACAAGTTTACGCTATCCCCGCACTACTTCAAAATACAAATTCAGTACAGCGCCCGAATACTAAATTGATAGCAAAACAAAAAACAGTAAAAACAAAAATACCCGCTTCGGCGGGTATTTTTTTATAAAAAATATGACGCGGTTTAGGCTGTTAGACAGTCAAACTCAACCAGAGTATCAACGTCTGCTTCGTAATCTACGCCAGCAATGCCAAACCCGAAAAGTTGTAAAAACTCCTCTTTGTACTCTTTATAGTCGGTTAAAGCAAAGAGGTTTTCGGTGGTAATGCTCGGCCATAAATCTTTACAGGCCTGCTGAACATCATCACGCAGTTCCCAATCATCAAGACGTAAACGGCGCGCTTCGTCTGTTTCTGGCGCACTGCCATCCTGTTTATAAAGCTGCGTTGCAAATAAACGGTAAATCTGCTCCATACAACCTTCATGAAGACCTTTCTCTTTCATGATCTTAAAGACCATAGAGATATACAAAGGCATCACGGGTATGGCTGAGCTCGCCTGCGTTACAACACTTTTTTGTACAGAAACATAAGCTTCCCCGTTTAGTGCTGCAAGTTGCTTTTGAATAGCGGTCGATGCGCGGTCGAGATCGATTTTAGCTTTACCTAATGCGCCATCCCAATAGATCGGCCAAGTCAACTCAGTACCAATGTAGGAATAAGCAACGGTTTTAACGCCTTCAGCCAATACACCCGCTTGGTTAAGCGCATTTACCCATAACTCCCAATCCTGTCCGCCCATCACCGTGACCGTATTGGCTATCTCTTCTTCAGTAGCCGGTTCAACGGATGCTTCGATGATCACATCTTTGTTCGTATCAATCGCCGTTGAAACATAGGTTTCACCAATTGGTTTCAAGCTTGAACGAATCACTTCGCCGCTATCAGGCAGTTTACGTACAGGTGCTGCAACAGAGTAAATAATCGCATCAATCTGACCTAAGTCTTGTTTGATTAGCTCAACAACTTTTGCTTTTACTTCGTGAGAGAAAGCATCGCCGTTAATACTTTTTGCATATAACCCATCTACTTTTGCTTGTTTTTCAAAAGCAGCGCTGTTGTACCAACCTGCTGATCCTGGTTTATTTGCCGTTGCCGGTTTTTCAAAAAACACGCCGATGGTTGCAGCATCGCTACCGTATGCAGCGGCAATGCGTGAAGACATGCCGTAACCTGCTGATGAGCCAATCACTAATACACGTTTAGGGCCGTTTTCGATTTTGCCTTGTTGTTTCGTATATTCGATTTGTGCCTGGATATTTTTTTCGCAGCCCACAGGGTGAGTTGTGGTACAAATAAAGCCACGGATCTTTGGTTTAATGATCATAATATAAGCTATTCCATGTTAGGTTTAGGTTGATTTCGGGTAATATACACTGTTTTTTTAGTTGCACAAAATTGCGATCAGTAAAAGGCAATTCAATGCATGTAATGGAGATTATCCCTGTTTTGCCAATCGGGGTAATTCGCCGCTTAATCCCATCGCTTGTTTAATAAATTGTTTTTTCAGCGGACAAACTTTATCTGTCAACACCAGCGCAACATCACGAAGTACTTTTTGCAAAGGATTATCGCCGGCAAATAATTGCTTTAACAACTCCATGGAGGCAATCATTTGCGTCGCTTCTGTTTTTCGCCAGCGTTCGAAATAACGTAGATTTTGATACAGTCCAATATCTTTACCCGCCTTAATATTGGACTCGATGGTTTGCCCTAAACTGACCGCGTCTAATAAACCAAGATTCACCCCCTGTCCGGCCAGAGGGTGAATGGTGTGCGCAGCGTCACCGATTAAAGCAACCCGATGTTTAGCAAAGTCTCGCGCATAACGCATGCTCAGCGGAAGACAAAAACGCTCGCTGTGCAGCTCACACAGACCTAAACGATTATCAAAATTGCGCGATAATTGTTTATTAAATTCAAGCGCCGGTAATTCGCTTAACTGTTTGGCTCTCTGCGGTGAAACTGACCAGACAATTGAGCACAGATTTTCTTCAAAAAGCGGTAAAAAAGCCAATGGCCCTTCCGGGGTAAATATTTGCCGCGCACAATTATCATGGGGTACATCTGTTTTAACTGTAGCCACCAGAGCATGATGATTGTAATCCCGGGTGATTAACGGGATCGAGGATTTTTTCCGTAACCACGAATGGGCGCCGTCAGCCCCCACTACCAGCTTGGAGGTAAGGGTTCTGCCGCTATCCAGTGTCAGCCAGGCTTCACCTTCCCCAAAGACAATATTATTGAGATGATCCGGTGTAAAAAAAGTAACATTCTTTTGCTGTTGCACCTTAGCAAGTAACGCCAGCTGAATATTGTCATTTTCAATGATATAACCAAGGGCAGGCAACTCTACCTGCTCGGCAGAAAATGCAATGTTAGCAAAACTGTCCTTATCCCAGACCTGCATGGTATCGTATGCAGTCACACGCTCGCTGTTCAGATGCTGCCAGACAGTTAAGTTCTCGAAAATTTGTTTACTGGCAAAACTAATGGCACTCACCCGATTGGCCGGCTCGGGCGCTAAGGTTGGCGACTCTTTCGCTTCGATCAGGGCAATCGATAAGGCGGTATCTGCCAAACAAGCTGCTAAGGTCAGTCCGACCATGCCGCCGCCAACTATTGTCAAATCATAGGATTGCATCATCTGTTGCTATCTCTCGTAAATAATGGAAACTGCCCTTTCGCCTGCTTGATAATCGGCGCGGATAAATCAGGGCAATAAGACATCGCCTGCAGGGCGATATTACGCCCGAGTACAATCGGCCAACTGCGGTTATTGAACAGCCGTACCATTGAATCTGTAAGGCTGATGGTGTTGTTATGATCAGCTTCCCGCGCCAACCAGTAACGGTTCAGCATAGTAAAATCACCGATTTGCTGAGGATCCTGCAGCTCGCTGATCATGGTCGATAAAACAAACAGATCCCGCATCCCCAAATTAAACCCTTGCCCCATTACCGGATGCAGACCATGCGCGGCATTGCCGATACACACACCTCTATGGGTAAAAGGCTTGTCGGTTTTCACTAATGTCAGAGGGTAAGTATCACGTTTTCCGGCTGCCTGGAAAATTCCGGCCCGGTAACCGAAAGCGTGCTGCAGTTCAGTGAGAAACTGACTGTCATTTAATGCGCTTAAGCGCTGCACATCACTATTCGCAACCGACCAGACTAATGAGTAACGGTTATCTGTTAAGGGTAATAATGCAATCGGGCCAAATTCGCTAAAACGCTCAAAGGCTCTGTTCAAGTGAGGCTTAGAACAGCGCACATTGGCAATAATGGCAGAGCAGCCATAATCTGTTTTTTGTGCAGGAATTTCCAGTAGTTGCCGGGTTAAACTCCCAGCGCCGTCTGCAGCGATACATAATTTGGCCGTAAAATGCTTTTTATCCTGAAGATGACAAAGGATCTGCTGCGGTTGTTTTTCAATTGCAGTTATTTTTGTATTAAAAAACCGTTTTAATTGCGTTAATTTGTCTAACTCGCACTGCAGTGC
>JBATHQ010000166.1:0-1909 GCA_049667005.1 Psychromonas sp. | reverse complement strand
ATTTAACCCAGTTGTTAGCAGATGAAGGTGTCTTGACCGAGCCATTAGCCTGTGCGCAGTGGACGCGGCAAAATCTGAATGTGGTCACCACCCTTGATAATGCCCAGTATCGTTTTATTATGCCCGGTGCCGAACTCTCCTCTGATGAGCAATCTGCATTGCTGGACTTGCTTAATCACCATCAGGATGCGCAATATTGTGTTATTAGCGGCAGCGTAGCTGAGAACATGCCCGGTGATGTGGTCGCCGATGTGATTAAATTCTGCCAGCAACACGCCATCAAAATTATTTATGATGGTTCAGGTATTACACTGCAGAACGCGGTCAATAATGGCGGTTTATATCTGATTAAACCGAATGCCGGTGAGCTGGCTGTACTCACAGGTTCTGATCTCATAGAGCCCGCTGAACTGGAAGATAAAGCTAGACAAATTATCACTGAAGGGAAAGCGCAGGTCGTGCTGGTTTCACTGGGACCGCAGGGGGCGTTGTTAGTTACAAAAGATATTTGTGAGCAGATTGTACCGCCGCGCGTACAGAAAAACAGTACCGTGGGCGCAGGTGACAGCATGGTCGGGGCAACGGTGCTGGCATTGGCCGATGGGCTATCTATTAGAGAAGCGGCAAGACGCGGTGTCGCAGCCGGAACGGCGGCAACGATGAATTTTGGCACCGAGTTATGCAAGGCAAAAGATGTGGATCGCATTTATGAGTGGCTGTTAAACAAATACCCGGTCACAAAATGATCCGTTTTAGGTAAGAGATCTCTTTGTCATCTTTTAATATCACTAAAAAACTCAGGTCACTTCGGTGGCCTTTTTTTATCGCACTCAAAAGAGCAACGTCAACCATACTGCGTATATAAGCCCCGCATTCCAGCGAAGTTAAACAACCAACATTGCTTTGTCTATTTTTATCCAGCAGAAGCAAACCTTACTTCCTTTTTTTTCACTAAAAATGCATAATTAAGCAACTTCTTGTGTTTGATTAGCGGTCGCAAACACGGATTACAATGCAGTTATATTTACAAATTTGCATAATTATATTGTTATCCGCTATTGGACATTAATTGACACAACTATTTTTTAATCACTTTTTTGAGATATGTAATGGATAACAACAATAAAACCGCACAACCTGGTAGTACATGGACTCGCCTGGAGCTGTGGAAAAAAATTCTAATCGGGATGATTCTGGGTGTGATCGTCGGCACCGTGATGGGACCGGAAGCTGAAATGCTAAAACCGATTGGCACACTGTTCATCAATGCCATTAAAATGCTCATTGTACCGTTGGTTTTCTTCTCTCTTATTGTCGGTATTACCTCAATGCAGGATACCAATAAAATGGGACGGATAGGTCTTAAAGCCATTGTGCTTTATTTAGGTACAACTGCAGTTGCTGTCGCGATAGGCTTGGGACTTGCAACTATCTTTACCCCAGGTGCGGGTCTGAACATGGCTATCGCAAGCTCAGATATTGTTGCTCAGGAGGCACCGCCGTTAATTCAGACGCTGCTTGATATGATACCCCAGAACCCGGTGGGTGCGCTTGCTGCCGGTAATATTCTGCAAATCATTGTATTTGCCATCGGTTTAGGTGTTTCTCTGGCACTTATCGGTGACAAAGCAGAGCCTGCCATTAAACTTTTTGAAAGCCTTGCTGAAGCAATGTATAAATTAACCGAGTTGGTAATGAAACTGGCACCTTATGGCGTATTCGGTCTGATGGCCTGGGTTGCCGGTAAATATGGCCTGGAGGTGCTGCTTCCTTTAATTAAAGTGGTTGCCGTTGTATTCCTCGGTGCAGTGATCCACATCGTGGTATTCTACAGCGGTCTGATCAGCTTTGTTGGCCGTTTAAATCCGGTGCGTTATCTGAAAGCTTTAACCAATCCCGCTGCCGTTGC
>JBATHQ010000165.1:0-3135 GCA_049667005.1 Psychromonas sp. | reverse complement strand
CTACTACTAAGGTAATGCCTGCTGCTTCGAGCAATGGTGCGGCGGCGCTTAATCCGTCGATTAATGACTGCTTTTGCTGTTCACGAGGCACGCCATCTATAAAGTCACCAACCTGAGAAATTAAGGTGCTGATGTTTAAGCTTTTAGCGGCACTGATAGACTCGCTTAATCCCTGCAGGTAGGCAGCGCGCTGATTCGCATCGACCAGACTGATAAATTTAGTACAGCAACATGAAATCGATAAATTATGTTTATTGACCGCCTTTTGTAAAAGCGTTAAATCTTTATCCCACCAGGACCAGAATTCGATGGTTGAAATATTCGCTTGTGCGGTTGCCTGACAAGCCTGATCGAAGGGTAAGTTGGCGAAGACAGCGTCGATGCACAGTGAAGGCGATAGAGTAGTTTTCATAAGCGGGTTCCCTTTAAAAAATTGACTCATTGTATTGAAAAAGTGCGTGTTACGTGACTTTACGAGATTAACTTAACTTAAGATTTATTTTGTGATTTGACCGCTCTGAGTGCAACGGGCACAGCTTGATCTAGGCAATTTGCCCAAATCAGCTTGGTTTTCGGTGAGGTTTCAGGAATTATCTGATATTTTCCAAGTAATTCCAAGGCAGGTAATTCTCTGGGGTGCGCTTTACTTCCTCTTTATGTTGTTGCAAGTGCGTGAAGTATTCAAATACATTGATCCCTGCTTCGCTCGCCGTCGCTATCATTGAAGTGATCACATCAGCTATCAAAGCACCTGCTAAAGTTTTTTTGAACATCGCATTTTTTCTGTCCCGCACAATGATTTTTAACATCGCCTCTATCCGATTATTATCTAATTTGCAGCCTTCGAGCGTACAAAAACGAGAAAGTCCGGCGTAGTGCTTATTAAAGTAGGTGATTGCTTTACCTAAACCACTGTTTGCTTCTATTGTGTCATTGCTAAGATGTGTTTCGCCCCATTGTTTGATCTCTTCCATGATCGGCAGTGAGTGCGCTGCATGATAGGCCAGTCGCTCAACTGTTGTTAACCCTAACTCTGACGTTTTGTGGTCATTTGTCCAAATTTCACCGTAACGTGCTAAAACGTGCTCAACCTCATCAGGAAAATGGTTTATGACATCCACAAACTGTCGCCGTGCATGGCTGTTGCACAGGGAGAGGGTTGCTTCCCTGACGCTTGGCTTGTTACTGGGCAATGCATCACTCATGATGATAGGTGTGGCACTCGATTCATCTCTATTAGTCAGTATGCTGTCAATAAATTCGCCAGCATGGCCTATATTGGTTTCAAACAACACAATACTGTGTATATCCGTCTTTGTGGCAATAGTCGCGATAACTCCCGACGTGTAAACCCCTGTCCTTAATCTGGTTTTATCGCTGTTGCGGCAGGGTTTTTCTATCGCCTTTTGGTCAAGAATACGGTTACTGGTATCGTCAAGATAGTAATGCTGCGCATCCCCCGCCAGAGCAAGCAGGGTTTGATAGACAGGATTAATATCGTTACAGACATATTCGACTTGATCAAACGTTGTCGAAGCGGTAATTTTCACCCCTAATAATTTCCCGATACTGCCTTGACGATAAAAAGGCAGGCCGGCAAAGTATTTATAAATGGCCATGAGCGAACGCGCTGAGTAACCGTATTTCTGAGTGTCCGTTCCGTCTTTAAGCACGTCCTCCGGCAAAGAGGCGGTGAAATACGCACCACACGTATTACAGCGTAATTTTTCCATCACATGCTGCTCTGGCGTAAACGGGCTTTGCCCGGTAATACGTAAAAAGCTGCCCGGATCGGTTTTATACACTTTGCCCGTCAAGCATTCAGGGCAGTTATCGCCTTTTGTTATCTCTTCCAAGCGGTGATGCACCACAGTCGGTTTCACTTGAGCAAAATCAACACCCTCTGTTTTGGCTTTATTGCTTTTCTTTTTCGCTTGCGGTTTATCCACTAAATCACTGTGCTTTTCAGATGATTTTTCGATACCAAGCAATTTTCGCAACTTATGAATAGTGACACCGTGAGAGGATAAGCTATCTTGCATACCGATAAGTGTCGTCAATGCATCAAGCAGTAATTGACAGTCATCACTGCTTAATGCCAGATTATTCTCTTTTGCTTCAGTCACCCGGGCGATAAGTGCCTCCAGTGCTTTGCCGTCAATATCAGTAAAAGGTTTACTCAAGGGTTTCTCTTTTATAGTGGTCTTTATGCATCAATTCGGCAAGTATGATCCCATTATCTGAGGCGTCAATTATTTATTTTAAGTGCGCTTATAGATCTCGTTGCTAGCTTACTTTTTGCCATAAAGGATCTCGAGGTTCGCCTGTTAATAGCTGTCGCAGGTGCTTTGCAATGATAGGGTTGATGGCTTCATTCGACGTTGGCCAACCTTGAAACTTACCTTTTGACAGTCGTTTGGTCATCAACCAGAAACCAGTGCCGTCGTAGGCGAGTGTCCGTATCATAGTTTTGCTGCGATTGATAAATACAAACAGGGAGCCCGAGCGAGGATTGCTTGATAACCGTGCTTGGCAAATGCGAGCAAGTCCATCAATACCCTGGCGAAAATCAGCAGGCTCAGTGGCTAAAAGGATATGGGTGTCGGTGGTTAAATGGATCATGATTTCATTTCCTGGATCATTGCCATGATTAGATCCAATGAAATATCACCCGAAAGGGTAAGTTGCTCGCCATGACGAAAATGCAGCTGCAAATTGAGTGATTTGTGTTGTGTGTCTGAAGAAAGCGGAAGATGAACGAATGGATCTGGTTTATTCGCTACTTGTAGTGAGCCAACCCACTGTTTTAACTGAGTGCCGCTGATCCTTAATAGCGAAGTTATTTTGCTCGAAGAATAATTATCTAGCAATGCGACCGCTTGTTGACGTAAAGGTGCTGGTGTTGGCGTTTGACGTCCATTTTTATTGTGACGCCACAGCTCAAACGCAGCAATCACGCTGCTAAGTTTCTCTGGATTTGACATGATTAAGTCCTGATAAATGAGTTACCTGCATTAAATCAGAACAAAAAACAGAAGTTGAGCTACACAGCCGTAAGCTCACGAAACACAAGTGCGTATGCTTATGATGGCAGCGGAAAAGTGAAGCGTGGTATTAAAGGTAATTACAGTAATG
>JBATHQ010000164.1:0-6383 GCA_049667005.1 Psychromonas sp. | reverse complement strand
GGATCAATCCACTACTCTGACTTAATACATGCTTAATTCTAATCGCTTCGGCTTGCCCTGCCTTTTTAAGCTGAAATTCAGGAATGTATTTAACAATTGGATCTTCCCAGGAAAATGCTTTTCTACTGATCATCATCGCAGCGAGCTCTGCGGCAAATGTTTTTGAAACTGAAGCTAATCGAAACGCAGTTTCGCTATTAATTGCACGTTTGTCATTTTGACCACGAACGCCGTAAGTTTTCATTGCCGAAACCTTATTGCCTCGCACAATCACATAAGCGGCCCCGGGAATTTTACTTGCCGCCATCTCCTTCCTAAACTGCTCAGCAAACTCACTTTCTATTTTTGTTTGCGATGTCGACTTAGCAAAAACTGGCGAAGTATTAACAACAAAAACAAGTCCCAAAAAAAACATAATCGGTCGAATCACAACAAAATCCTAAATACAGTGGCTAGAAGCGCATATTGTATAGTAGAGATTGCAAAAAGATAAGCATCTCAACAACTTTAATAATCAAATATTAAATAAATTTTCGATAATAATATGCAACAGCAGGTTATTAGTCATTAGTCATTAGTCATTAGTCATTAGTCATTAGTCATTAGAGAATATTCTTTATCTAAAATCTAAGCTGAGCAAGCTATTCCTATCAATGTCTATTTAAAACCGCTTTCTGTCCCAACAATAGATAACTTCCCCAGATAAAACTGACGCAGATAATAATAACGCCAATCACAAAACTGGCTTGGGCTATCGTCTGCGTATGCTGTAAATTCCCCGTCATCGACAGCAGATTTGCCCAGTCATGGCTTTCATCACCTTTATTCAATATCAACGGTAAATTTCTGAGCTGTGCATCTGCAATGTAGGGGCTGACATCGATAAAATTTTGCCCGCACCACCAAAGCATAACCGATGCTGCAAAATTGTCCTGCTGCCGGATCAGGAATGCCAGCAAGATTATTAATGGTAATAATATTTGAAAAAGACTGCCGCCTAAAATACACCAGAAATCGCCAAAAGGAATAAACAGCACATGCCCGAATTCATGAAAAGGCAAATTGATATTATGTAAAAAAGAACCGCCAATCACCTGCCAGTCTATTCCGTTTAAGATAAAATAAGTTCCCCAGATAAAACAGCAGATAAAGATAAACGTTCGCCCATAAAAAGTAAGCCGGTCAACTTGATATGGGGGACTTAAAAGTAACTCGGTTAATGCTTCCCACAACGTTTCCACACTTGCCTCTTCTTCCTGCAAAGTCTGCTCATCGGGTAAAACAGTTTCGCTTTTGGCGGATTGCCATTTCGCATAGACAATACCGCAAGCCGGGCACATACCCGGATGCACCAGTGTGTCATATTGATCTCGCTGATAGTGACACTTGGGGCAAATAGGATAATTATCAGCCATTATTATTCTCCTGCAGAGGGTATAAACGATTTTTCGAGCAGCTCAATATCTTACCGTAATTTCAAATAAGGTAATGAGATCTTTCCCCAACACACTGAATATGTTGGAATCAATATAGCAAAATAACCACCTTTCACGCACTGACTTGACTATTTTTCAGATTAAATTTCAATACTGGATAAAATCTCTTTACCTTTGATGTAACTCCAAGGTTTATACTAAATGTACCCACACTAATTCAATAAGCAATTTTTTGCATCTTAAAATAGCTTGGGTATCGTTTTTGCTACGTTGAGGATAAAAAATGTACCGGATTGGCGAACTTGCAAAAATTAACCAGGTGAAGACCGATACCTTGCGCTTTTACGAAAAAGAGGGATTGTTGACCCCCTCATTAAGAAGTGAATCGGGTTATCGACTCTATACCCAAAAAGATGCTGAGCGATTGCGCTTTATAATAAGAGCAAAAAGTGTTGGTTTTACACTGGTTGAAATATCAGAACTCCTTTCGATTGAGTTAGATAAAACCAATAAAGCTTGTGCCGATGTAAAAAGCATCGTCGACACGAAATTAGCACATGTTAATGAAAAAATAGAAGAACTTCATTGTTTCAGGAGATCTTTACAACGACTTTCTAATGCCTGTTGCGGAGGGCCGGAAAGTGCTGAACACTGTTCAATTCTCGAGGCTCTAGAGTCAAAGACAGCAATAATAAGTTGTGAACATAACGGCCATCAACATCACAGTAATAAATTACTTAAATAAGGTTTATTTATGTTATTAATTAATTTTATCGATCTATTTTCAGAGTCTGCTCCCTGGCTATTATTGGGTTTAATCTTAGCCGGTATGCTTAAAATGTTTGTGCCAATGACATGGATGAACAAACAGTTGGGTGGCAACGGGTTTAAAAGCATCATCAAAGCCGCATTAATTGGTGCTCCTTTACCATTATGTTCATGCGGTGTTATTCCCGCAGCGGTTGGTTTAAGACGTTCCGGCGCTTCTAAAGCGGCAACGACCTCTTTTTTAGTTTCGACACCAGAGACCGGGGTTGATTCGATCACTATTTCTTATGTTTTATTAGGACCTTTTATGGCGATAGTGAGACCGATCGCCGCAATCACTAGCGCTATCGTTGCAGGTTTACTGGTAGGCAGAGATGAAATTCAACAAGATAAAAATAAGCCAGGCAAAACGGTCAGTCCAAACCGTTTTAAAGCACCGGAGAGATCAACATGCAGTTCGACTCAAAAAGCACCTGTGATAACCGCGCTGCGTTCATCTTGTTGTGCAGATACAAAAACTGCACGAACCGATAAACAACCATGCTGCGAATCCACCAAGGATATTGCAACGCAGTTACAGGGAACCTCTATTACCGGCAGGATCCTCAAAGGTCTTCATTTTGCTGCATTCGATTTAGTACGCGATACCACTGTCTGGTTATTAGTCGGTCTATTTTTTGCGGCCTTAGTACAAACCTATGTACCCGCAGACTTTTTAGTACGCTGGGGTGATGGTATTTTAGCTATGTTAGTGATGGTCATTATTTCCATCCCGATGTATATCTGTGCAACAGCTTCAACCCCGATAGCGGCCGGTTTATTATTAGCCGGTGTATCACCAGGTGCGGCGTTAGTCTTTATGTTAGCCGGACCTGCCACGAATATTGCCACGTTGGGCGTGGTCGCCAAAGAGCTTGGTAAACGGGCATTGTGGGGGTATCTTGGCGGGGTGTTGGGTGTTGCATTATTGTCCGGGTTAATAGTGAACTACTTGGTTGACACTTTTGGTATTTTGGTAATGCCCCAAATCGGCGAGCAACACCAATTGTTGCCGGCGATAGTAGTTAATAGTTCAACTATTTTATTGGCCATATTAATGGCAAATGTGTTGTATCGAATGTTGCCCAAAAAACTCAAACAAAAAAACTGCTGTTCATGATGATATAAAGGGCGCTTAATAATAGCGCCCTTTTCTGCACTCAGTTAAGGATCGGCTTCAAAACTACTTGCGCTTTTGTTTTCAAAATAACCAGTCTTTATAGGTTTTTTGGAAACAATTTAGAGCCAGTCATTGTGTAACGATTCCTAAGTAAGCATTATCATTATTGTACCGACGATGGTCATCAATACATTGGCAATCGCATAAGTACCCGCATAACCTAATGCAGGTATCGTACTGCGTGTATGTTCATTAACAATATCCATCGCCGGGGCGCAGGTACGGGCGCCGATAATAGCGCCAATAAGCAGTGCGCGATTCATTTTCAACACGTAAGCGCCGACAAAAAAAGCGATGATCACAGGAATGACACTGACAATTAAAGCCGCCCCGAGAATTTTAAATCCTGATTCGGCAAAATAATCAAATACATTGCTGCCCGCGCTCAAACCAATACCGACCATAAAGACCAATAAACCAAGGTTTTTCATCATATTTAAAGCCCCTTGAGGTATATAGCCGAAGGTCGGATGATTGGCTCGGAAAAACCCCAGGCATATTCCTGAAATCAATAAACCAACTGCGCTGCCTAATCCGAAGGTAAGATGGCCAAAACTCATGGTCATCATACCGAACATAATGCCGACAATAAAAAACACACAAAAAGCGAGTAGATCTGAAACCTGACTGTGTACAGAGATAAACCCAATTTTATCAGCAAGGTGGTTTACCTTACTTTTCTCGCCACTGACCTGTAAAATATCACCTTTGGACAACATGATGTCATGTTCGATAGGCATCTCAATTTGTGCGCGTTGGACACGGTTCAGGAAACATCCATACTCAGAAAGATTCAGTTCTGACAGACGCTTATCCGCGACACTATCACTTTTAACAACAATCTCTTCTTCAACAATGCGTAAGTCTAGTAAATTGCGGTCAAAAACCTCCTTACCATTGCGAAAACTTGAATCTAATTTAGCGTGACTTTCCGGGTAACCTACCAAGGCAATTTCATCACCTAACTGCAGCGTATAATTGCCATCCGGATTCGCTAAAATACCATTACGGCGAATACGCTCAATATGACAACCAGTCTGACGATGGATACCCAATTCGCGCAAATTTTTTCCATCAGTCCAGACAATCAACTCCGAATCGACACGGTAAGCACGGATGATCGGCAGATAAACCTTTCTTTTTCCAGCAATGCCAATGCCCCTTTTTAAGGCAATCTCATGGGCACTATCAACTAAATTTTGTTTTTGTAATTTCGGTAGTATACGAGCCAAAACAATAACACTGCTCAATCCGATCAGATAGGACATAGCATAACCAACACTTAGGTTGTTAATCACTTTATTGTATTCAATACCGGCGGGTATAACCGCTAACCCTGAATTAAGCGCATCCTGAGCCCCCACTAAAATAGGTGTTGCGGTTAAAGATCCCGCCATCAAACCGGCAGCAAGACCATATTCTAAACCAAGGTAGTGACTACTTAGCAGAGTCAGGCAGAGAGCAGAAATCAACACCACCAGTACCAGTATTAAGTAATGCTTTCCGTCACGCAGAAAGATACCAAAAAAATTGGGACCGGCTTCAATTCCCACACAAAAAATAAACAGCATAAAACCAATGTTTAATGCTTCAGGGGTAAAGGTATAACCAATATGCCCCATTACCATAGCAGAGCTCAATACACCAATCGAGCTACCAATTTGAAAACTGCCAATACGCACTTTGGCAACCAATAAACCTAATGACAACACCACAAACAGCAATAAAATGTCATTTTCTGACAACAAAGTTGCCATATCAATATTCACTAACTTTTCCCTACTACACAGATCAATAAATTGGCGCGCATTCTAACTTAAATCGACCATTAACCCCATCTATATTTAACCAAAAATTGGCTGCTTTCTCAGCTTCATTAGGTATTAACTGATCGCTTAGATAAATTATCCGGCGGTACATTTTTTATATTCAAGGTGGCACTGTAATCTATACTTTATATGAACAACTAAAACTTTTAACAGGGAGTAGCGCCTTATGATAAAAGCACTCTTTATCGATTTAAGTGGTGTGTTATATGAAGGCCACCAAGTTATTGCGGGGGCGGTGGCCGCAATAAAAAAAGCCAGAGACAATCGACTAGCATTACGTTTTGTCACTAATACGTCGCGCAGAACCCGAACTCAACTATTGACCGATCTTGAAAATTTAGGATTTGAACTTCAGGAAGAGGAACTTTTTAGCGCACCGGTGGCGGTTCATGCCTGGCTGCAGAAGAAGAAACTGCGTCCCTATTGCCTTATTCATCAACAGATCAAAAGCGAATTTTCCGATCTGCCACAGACAGAACCCAATGCGGTGGTGATTGGCGATGCTGAACAAGGCTTCTGTTATGACAATTTAAACCGTGCATTCCAGTTATGTCAGCAAGGTGCCCCTTTAATAGGCATTGGCTATAATCGTTATTTTAAATTGGGCGGCCAGCTGTTGCTTGATGCAGGTGCTTTTATCAAAGCCATTGAATTTGCAGCATCGACCGAGGCGATCATTATCGGCAAACCATCAAAAGATTTTTTTCTGCAGGTACTCGCCTCCACAACGTTTTCTGCAGATCAGGTATTAATGATTGGAGATGATATCTATGGCGATGTTGAAGGCGCATTAAATGCAGGACTTGATGCCTGCCTGGTTCGTACTGGAAAATACCAAACGGGTGATGAAAATAAGCTCAGCAAAGCGCATCTCACCTGTGACTCAATCGTACAAGCCATTGACTACGTCATCACCAGGCAACAGCGCAATTGAATAACACTGATAGCGAACTAGGTCCGATATAAAACCTTCACCACGTGCCAGCCAAACTTGGTCTTCACTAGATGCGGGGTTAATATTTCATCATTAAACGCAACCTTGTCAAATGCCGGTACCATCTGACCTTTTTTAAATTCACCCAAATCGCCACCCTTTTTCCCCGATGGACAACTTGAGTGTTTTTTTGCCAG
>JBATHQ010000163.1:0-1658 GCA_049667005.1 Psychromonas sp. | reverse complement strand
TGCTGATTATCCGGGTGCTTACCCGACATGGCATAACAAAATAGCGGCTGATTGAAAGCATACACCTCAATGGTTACAGCAGCTGATCTCTGTTCAGCAAGTTGCTTTAACCGGCAACCTAATAGCCATGCACTTTCATTATTAAAAAAGTTGAATTGCAGAGCCGTTTCCTGGGCTAATAGCTCACTTAATGAATAACTCTCACTCATACTCATACCTTAATTAGTTTACCCGAGCGGCTACTTTGCGTTGCAAGCTCAATAAGATGAACGTTTTTAGCTGTTGTGGCATAACCGATAATGGCCGTTTTAAGCGCAGCCAAATTGACTTCAATAGGCATTGTTCTCTTCTTGTACTCCCTCATGGGCAACTATCCCTTATCGTATGCTGTAACGCAATACTGGTTTTTGATTTGAGCCTTTGGGGTAAGCTAAATTGCTCCTTGAGGTAAGATGGCTATATGGCTATTTAACGCTTGGATATATAAGAAGAAAAACTCCTTAATTTCTCCATATTTCCCCCATAGTAAATGCCTTTAGATTATATATACTGCTCATCAGTAAATACGCCTATCAACAAATGCTCAGGCGTCTAATTATCCATTATTAAGGAATGCTAATGAAACGCATTAAGTCAATAATTCCCATTGCTTTTATGCTGGTGACGCTACTTTGGTTTTCAGCTGAAAACTTCGACAAGCTAAGCTGGTCCTATTTTTCTATCAGAAACTTTGCCGTACAGTACAGCGGTATTTTAGCGATATCGGCCATGAGTATTGCCATGATACTGGCGTTACGATTAGGGCCAGTTGAAAAATTGGTGAAAGGATTAGACAAATCATACCGTTTGCACAAATGGTTAGGTATTAGCTGCTTAGTCGTTGCGACTATCCATTGGTTTTGGGCAAAAGGCACAAAATATATGGTTAATCTGGGGCTGTTGGAAAAACCAATCAGAAGTGGAAATGCTCTCGGTGGCGGTATTGGCAACGGGGTTGGTGCTGGAAATGGTGCTGGAGCTGGACTTGGTAACGGTCCCGGCAGCGGCGCTGCGGATTTGACCACAATTGAAGGTCTCTTTAAAAGCCTGCGCCATTTAGCTGAATCAGTCGGTGAGTGGGGATTTTATTTACTCGTTGCACTCATTATTATCGCATTGCTAAAAACCATTGGTTATTCCAAGTTTTTAAAAACGCATAAAATTATGTCAGTGGTATATCTGCTGTTTGTTTTTCACGCCGTCATACTCATCGATTTTAGCTACTGGCAAGCGCCTATCGGCTGGCTTGTGGGAATACTGATGGTAGCGGGATCCTGGGCCGCGATTTACAGTCTTGTTGGTAGAATAGGCAGGAAAAATAAGGTCGTGGGTAAGGTAGAAAAATTTCACTTTTATGAAGATAACCGCGTCTTAGATATTACCATTGATACCCAACAAGCCTGGCTGGGGCATAATCCCGGGCAATTTGCTTTTGTACAATTTAAGGGTGAGGAGGCGCACCCCTTTACAATAGGCTCGGTTAACAATGGCAGTGGACGTATTCGTTTTCAGATTAAAGGTATTGGCGATTTTACCAACAACCTTAAGCATAATTTAAAGATAAATGATCCGGTAATAGTGGAAGGCCCTTACGGTTATTTCAATTTTAAATCGAAAAC
>JBATHQ010000162.1:0-2229 GCA_049667005.1 Psychromonas sp. | reverse complement strand
GACTTTCACCTCATAAGTTCATGCCCATGCTGGGCGTACACAAGCGCTTTAAACGGAACAAAAACAGTTGGCTATGTTCCGCTTCGCTACACCATTTTAGCCAACAATTTTTGTCCGCTTAAGCGGGCGTTGAGGCTGTAGAATTTCTCCCAAAAGAGCGTTTAGCGCTTTTTTTCAATTAGGTCTCATTGTACAAAAAATAACCTTGAATGCAGTGATCGTCTGTGATCTAATAGTTATTATTCGCTCAGAGTTAAATGTGATGGCCAACTATAAACCTGACTTATCCTGCCAAAGTAAATTCATTCCAATTGATTTTGCACAGCAAATTATTCCCGGTACCTTTGAATACGCGCTTTCTCATATCGTCGACAAACACCTTGATTTAAGTACCTTTGATAAATGGTACAACAATGATCAAAATGGTGCTGCAGCTTATCCCCCCTCAGTCATGTTAAAAATAATCTTGTTTGGTTATTCACGTGGACTGGTTAGCAGTCGCCGAATCGCCAATGCCTGCGAAACTAATATTACCTTCATGAGTTTATCGGGCGATGTACAGCCTCACTACACTTCCATTGCTAGCTTCGTTGCCAAAATGAAAGATCAGATTGAACCGCTTTTTACACAGGTTTTAATGATATGTGACCGTGAAGGTTTGATAGGCCGTAACATGTTTGCGATTGACGGATGTAAAATTCGTTCGAATGCCAGTAAAGAGTGGAGTGGTACCTTTGATGAACTTGAACGTAAACAAGCTAAGTTACGTCGAGCAAGTCAACGCATATTAGCTCGTCATCAAGCACAAGATGGTTTAAACCAAGACGACCTGTCACATGACTTAAAGCAGAAAGCGAAACTCGATAAAAGTGCTGACAAAATCAGTGCATTCCTTAAAGCAAATACAGAGAAATTAGGCAGTAGAAACACACCTATTAAAAGTAATATTACGGATCCAGACAGTGCCAAGATGACTACCAGTAAAGGAACTATGCAAGGCTACAACGGCATCGCTATTAACGATGATAAGCACCAAGTGATCATGCAAGCACAAGTTTGGGGAAGTGTGGGAGAGCAACAAACCTTAAAACCCGCTATCGAAGATTTGAAAAAACAACTCACTGAACTCGGTACACCAGAAGCCTTGTGTGAAGCAAAGTTTACTGCTGACAGCGGTTTTCATAGTGAAGTTAATCTTGAGTTTATGGCTACAACGGGACTCGATGCTTACATGGCAGATACAGCTTTTAGAAGCCGGAATCCATTATTTAAAGAGAGCGAAACCTATCATACAGAGCAAGAAAAACGACGCTTGAAACGCAGTAAAGGCCGAGCGAGGTTGTTTAATAGCCAAGACTTTTACTTTGATAAAAAGAAAAATGAATGCCATTGTCCTGCGGGTAAAGAAATGTGGTTAAGTGTTAAAAATGTTGAAACCGCTGGTCGGCAATACGTTCGTTTCTCTGGTTATTTAAAAGATTGCCGTATTTGTCCATTGCAAAAGCAATGTATGCGAAAAAAGCCAACTAAACAAGGTCGGCAAGTTCAATTTGAAACAGGTAAAACAACGAAACGAATTTCCTATACCGATAAAATGCGTGTGAAAATAGATAGCAGTCCAGGACGGCGACAATACAGCAAACGGCTAGGTGCCATTGAACCCGTTTTCGGCAATATTACCGTAAATAAAGGCATGAATAAATTCACGCTGCGCGGCCAAGATAAAGTGAATACCCAGTGGCAGATGTATTGTCTTGTTCATAATATTGAGAAGTTAAGGAATAGTTTACATTAACCCAAGGGCTAAGCCCTTAAACCGCAACAATCCAGTCTAATTAACCTCATAAACACCTTTACAGCTCAAATTAATCAAGCATTTATTGAAAAGTGAATAATTTATTGGAATCTCAACTAAATATGAATTAATGTGTTTTTTATTTTAAAAACTAGGCTGAAAATGAGAAATTCTACAGCCTCGTTATTCATTGTCATACCGGGAGTTTACAAACCATGTTAGTTGCTTATTACGCAGTTAACTGGGAAAGCAATTACTGACGTGTCAAATAGGGTGGTTCTTTATTGCCACCTTCGATGGTTTTTGTGGTGTCAATTAGGGTCTGACTTTTACTGACAGACTGTGAATTGAATAAAGTGTCAAATAGGGTTAGAGGCTCATTGGCGCGATTATAAGAATTATCACCTAATTACCTTGATTAAACGACTCAGAGG
>JBATHQ010000161.1:0-4659 GCA_049667005.1 Psychromonas sp. | reverse complement strand
GTCGCAAATGAGTCGCGTAGATTTATCGCTTGATGTGGCCGTATTAGGAATCGTTATTGCCGCATCTACGAATACGCTGGTTAAAGCCGGGCTGGCAATTATTGTCGGCGGGAAAAACATGCTCCTGCAGGTTTTTCTGCCCCTGTTTATGAGTGCTAGCGCCGGGTTGCTGGTGACCTGGCTGATCAGGTAGAAGGTTATTTCATCCCATTGGCAGTATGTTCCGATAACTGATAAGCCCTAACTTAAACTAAGCAGGGGATAAGCTTTTTCCAATATTCGCTTAAACAGCTGATTGCCAGTGACAGGTTAATAGAGGAGAAAACTATTCATCAGCAGTACCTCTGGCGAAATAATAGGCGCTGAAGCGACCCTGTTCAAAGTGCTTAGTGATGTTCGCAAGCTGCGCAGTTGGTAGTGGTAAACCGCGCATGAAAATTAACAGTTCCGAGCTGCGTCGTTGCGTTTTTATAAACTCAGCAAGCTGCTGCTGTTCAATGTAACGGTCGGCGGCATCAGGATAATTCAGACCGTATTCCAGTTCACCCTTGCTCTTCAGCAGATAAACATCATTGCGTTTTAAATACCAGTTTAAAGCCGAGGCAGTGCTCGGGTGATCGGCCAATAGAATAGTTTTTTCTGTAACGTATGGTTTGAGTTCTTCGATAAAAGCCGCCGGCATTTTGGAGTAGATGCTGAGGTTGGGGATAGTTGCCCAAAACAGTAAAAATAATCCCATCGGCATCATAGTATAACAACTTATTTTAGCTTCCAATGTCTTGCTGCAAATAGCTAAGCAAGCAAATAGCGCCCACGAAGCAAAAGCGATAAAAGCCAGCCAGGGGCGGTAATATTCACTCTTGTCTAGCGGTAGATATTCGAGATAATAGAGCACTAAAAATGCGCTTGCTAACAGCCCCATGATCGTTGCGTTGACAACAGAGCCCCATTTAAATCCCTTGGCTTGTTTTTGATAGGCGCTGTTTAAGCCAACTGCCAGTACTATTGCCAGGGGTGCCATTGAGGGCAGAATATAGGTGACGATTTTTCCTCTGGCGAAAGAAAAAAACAGGATCGGTATCACTATCCACAGTAGCGCATAACCAATTATCGGTACATTAAGATGTTTACCCAGGTGGTGAATGGCAGTCGGTGCAACAAATAGCCAGGGCAGCATGGTTAAGGGTAAGTATGCAAAATAATACCAGAAAGGCTGACCGTGCTGGGCATCTGTCGCGGCAAAACGCTGGATGTGTTCCACCCAGAAAAAATACCGCCAAAAGTCAGGCTCCGCGAGATGAATTGCTATTCCCCAAGGCAGGCAAACCAATAGCGCAATGGCCATTACCCACCAACCCCAGCGCAAAATAGTGACAAACTGTTTTTGCCAGATTAGAAAAGGTAATAACACAATAACCGGCAATGCCAGTGCTAAAAAACCTTTCGTTAAAAAAGCCAACCCGCAAAATAAACCGGCTAATCCGTAATGTTTATATCGGGCTGTGCTGTTATCAGCGGCGAATGCAAAAAAGAATGCGCTGAATGCGGCTGTTAACCACAGAGAAAACATACTATCAAGCACGCTATAGGTACCTATAGCGGCGACCATAAACAGGCTGATAAAAATTGACACACTAATCCATGCTATTCGCCTGTTTAGAAAACGATCGACTAATAACCATAAACAAAAAGCGCTGCCTGCACTGCTGAATACAGAGGCGGCTCTGACCGAAAAATTGCTTTCACCAAAGAGCAGTTGCGAAACGGCGTTCATCCAGTGTCCCATCACCGGTTTTTCAAAGTAACGAAGACCATTAAAGGTTGGCACTGTCCAATTTCTGCTGCTTACCATCTCCCGTGCAATCTCTGCATAACGAAGTTCGTCAGGTGACCAAAGATCACGCAATCCTAAGGGGATAATGTAGATAACGATAAAAATTAGCGGTGTTAACAGCGCTAAGTTAATGGTTGATTTTTGCATGCTCAGTAGCCATCTCCCTTAACAGTAAATAATACCAAATCCATTAGTTTTACATTCATTTATGCTTGTTAAAATGAATGCTAGCTTCGTTATTGATTTGATTCATAACATCCTGTTCTTCACCACTTCGTGGCCAGCTATAGCTGTTCAAAATCATTCCATACGATTTTGTGCAATTAGAACAACTAGTTACTGCAATCAAAGCCTTGCTTTCATCCATTTTCTCGGTGCCTAAATAGAACATCTAATAATGGAGTTGGTATAACAATCAGTTAAACTTTAAACTTGGGCCATTGATCGTTGCTGACTTATCCAGCCATCGCGTCCTTTAAACGGTAAATTATCGATGTGATCGATGGGCCACAGCGGGTCACCCTGGTCAAGTAATGCACTCAACGGGACAAATTCAATATTTTTTTCGCGTGCTGCAATGATTAATTGTTCAAACATCACGGCGCAGACAATGCCTTCTACCTCTGCATGGATCGTATAAACATTAAGGCGATCGCGGTGGATCCTCTCTAGAATGGCACTATTGTAGTTGTTTTGAACGATCCCCGCACGGCCGATCAGTTCATCGTAGGTTGGTAGGGTAACGGGGATTTGCGGCGTCATTCCTATGCCCGGACGAAATATTGTTGTGCCGCGGCAGTCACTATTGTAAAGAAAAGCAAACTGCTCTTTGAGCAATAACACCTCTTCGCTGCATCGCCAGCCTGCAACCGCGCTACAGGTAATATTCCTGCCGAGCAGTTTGTGTAACATCTTATAACCTTTATCCAGTTCCGATTTCAGCTGTGAAGGGCTCATCTTCTCTGTTCTAAGTTGCCACTTATGATGATCCCATGCGTGCAGGCCAACCTCATGACCGGCGCGGTCCGTTTGTTTAATAATAGGCGCAAGTTTATTTCCGATAATCGGCCCCGGCCAAAGCGTGCCGCGCAGTAATATATCCCAGCCATATAAGCTGGCAGCCTCTGAACGGAGCATTTTTTTGAAAAAGGCGGGTCGGCATAAACGCCACAGGTGGCGACCCATATTGTCCGGACCAACCGTGAAAAAAAATGAAGCATGGATACCATACTTGGCAAACAGTCGTAGCAATACCGGCACGCCTGACTTTGTGCCGCGATAAGTATCTACGTCGACTCTTAAGCCGACTTTAATCGCATTTTTATTGGCCATTTTCTGCTACAGCCATTTTTAAAAAGAAGTCCAGGGTTTGCTCAATGGAATGATCCAGTGATAACGATGGCTGCCAGTCTAAAAATCGTTTTGCATTTTTGATGCTCGGGCGACGATGCTGCACATCCTGATAGCCATCTCCGTAAAAAGATTGGCTTTCCACAAGGTGGTAACCGGCAAAGGGAGGGAAATGTGCCCGCAAGGGATGTTGCTCAAATTTTTCAACAAGCATTTCAGCCAACTCTTTGATACTGGCTTCATTATCAGGTGAACCAATATTGATGATTTGACCGTCACATAAATTATCTTTGTTTTCGATGATTCGAAATAATGCTTCAATGGCTTCAGCAATATCCGTGAAACAACGCTTCTGCTCGCCACCATCAATCAGTTTGATTGCTGTACCTTCCACTAAATTCAGAATCAATTGTGTAATTGCACGGCTCGAACCGATCCGTGCCGAATCCAGACTATCCAGACGCGGACCCATCCAGTTAAAAGGGCGGAACAGGGTAAACTGCAGATGACTTTTTTTGCCGTATGCCCAGATCACCCGGTCTAATAGTTGTTTGGAGGTCGAATAGATCCAGCGCTGACGGTTAATCGGCCCGGTGATCAGCGGAGAGTTATCTTCATCGAACTCTGGATCACTGCACATACCATAAACTTCCGAAGTCGATGGAAAGATGATGCGCCGTTTATATTTGACACATTCACGAATTATTTTCAGGTTTTCTTCAAAATCCAGTTCAAAAACCCGCAGGGGGTGACGGGTATATTCAATAGGGGTGGCGATCGCCACTAAGGGCAGAATAATATCGCATTTTTTGATATGGTAGCGGATCCACTCACTGTGGATGGTAATATCGCCTTCAACAAAATGAAAATCTGGATGGGAAAGATATTGCGCAATTTGATTGTCGCCCATATCCATGGCAAAGACCTGGTATTTTCCATCATCTAATAAACGCTTAGTCAGGTGATTTCCAATAAAACCATTAGCGCCTAAAATTAATACCTTGCGGCGCTTTTTGGCATTTAATAAAGCGCTTGCTTGAGAACCGAAGCGCATTCTGGGTGACAGATGTAACTCTGTCGCTAATTGATTCCCACCCAGGTATAAACCATTTTCAGCCTGCCCGGCTTTAACAATCAATGAACCCTGTGCACAGGCAATGGTCAGTGGATTGGTAGAAACAACCGCGCCGGGTGCGTCGTTATAGGTTTGTGGCTGTGCTTGTGCGTCCCATAAAATAACCTTCCGTTCACCTAAAAACGAAAACGCGCCCGGAAATGGTTCAGTCACCCCTCTGATCAAGTTGTTTATGGTTAGTGCATCATTTGCCCATTTTATCTCACCATCCTCCGGTCTGCGCCGTCCAAAATAGGTTGCCTGAGATTCATCCTGCTTAGAGAGAGTATGCTGACCGATAATAATTGCCGGTAAGATATTATCCAGCATTGCAGACGTCAGTTCGGTCATTTTCTGATGC
>JBATHQ010000160.1:0-13070 GCA_049667005.1 Psychromonas sp. | reverse complement strand
AAAGACACCACTGGTGCTTTAAAGCGCGGCTTTGATGAACTGATTGACGGCTTGATTGCCGGTGCCCGAAATATGATTGGTATTGCCATCGCGACGGCTGCTGCCGGGATCATAGTCGGCGCGGTTTCACAAACAGGGGTTGGCTTGAAACTGGCTGCGTTGGTGGAATTCCTTTCGATGGGGCATATCATGTTGATGCTGCTTTGGACAGGTATTCTTAGTCTGATCTTGGGGATGGGTCTGCCGACAACGGCGAACTATATCGTCGTATCATCTCTGCTTGCGCCCGTGATTGTTAGCCTTGGTCAGCAAAACGGATTGATTGTGCCGTTGATTGCGGTGCATATGTTTGTCTTTTACTTCGGTATTATGGCAGATGTGACCCCGCCGGTGGGACTGGCATCCTTTGCTGCTGCGGCTATATCCGGGGGCGATCCGATCAAAACAGGTTTTGTTGCCTTCTTCTATTCACTGCGTACCGCTTTATTGCCGTTCCTGTTTATTTTCAATACAGACCTATTGTTGATAGATGTCACCTTTATGGAGGGGGTTTTGATCTTCATTGTCGCAACGATGGCGATGTTGATCTTCACGGCAGGCACGCAGGGTTACTTTGTAGCCAAGTCTAAATTCTGGGAATCTTTTGCCCTGATTTTGATTGCATTTACCCTGTTCCGTCCCGGGTTCTGGATGGATTACCTGATCCCGCCTTATGATGAGCGTGCCGGTACAGAGTTGGTAGCATCAATGGGTGAAGTGTCTCCCGGCACGGAGTTGCGTATTCTGGTTGACGGCCATAATGATGTCGGTGATCCCGTCACATTAACCATGTTAATTACTGTCGGAGAAGGGGAATCAGGTGAAGATCGCTTGATGGAGTATGGTTTGGAACTGCTTCCTCAGGATGATGGCTCGATTATGGTAGACGGTGTTGGCTTTAGCAGTGCGGCAGAAAAAGCCGGCTTTGATTTCGACCAGATCATTGTCGATGTTGGCGTACCGGTAGATCGCCCGGCCAAACAGTGGTTCTATATTCCGGCCTTATTGTTGCTTGGTTTTATTATCAGATCACAGCGTCGCCGCCGTGATATTAACGAATCTATTAACGCCTAAAACGTGATAGAAATTAAGGACTAAGCAGAAAATAGTCTGCTTAGTCTATAAACGCTTTATCTCTTTATTGGGGTAAAGCGTTTTTTGACTTTTATCCCCTCGGTTTTACTACCAATACATTAATCGGTGAGTTTTCTACCACCTTACTTGCCACAGAGCCTAAAATCACCTTATCCACCTTCGAGCGTTTATGGCTTGGCATAATAATAAGATCTGCCTTAAGCTGGGCTGCATATTGCAAAATGGTTTCATAAGGTTTGCCTTCTGCGACGTAAGTTTCATAGCTGACGTTCTCGGTAATATGCGTCACGGCAAACTCTTTTAACTGTTTTTTCACATCAACTTTCATTTGTTGTGCGGCATCTTTAGGAAAATATGCAGCAATCATGGACATATGAACGCCGGGAAGTACCTTAAGAAGATGCAGCTTCGCATTAGCATGTTTTGCATGCCAAACAGCAATTTCAAGTGCTTTATCTGCAAAGCCTTTCTCATTTAAATCGATCGGCACAAGGATATTTTTATACATAGTTTTTTGCTCTTATTGTAAGGGAATTTGTTATCTGACTGAGTATAAGAAGAATAAAAGGGGATAGAAAGAGAAAAAAAAAATTACTCAAAAAAATGTTAATTTAAACAACAAGCATTTTATATATACCCAAACTACTTCAAGATGTAACTTCAGAGCTAAGCATGGGTATATGATTATTAGCATAGGGATCCGCACTAACAAGAAAGAGTTCTCAACAAACGATCCATTGCCCTATAAGCAAGTGACTCGGTCAGATGATGCCGCGCTACCTTTTCACTTTTTTCCAAATCAGCAATACTGCGAGCGACTTTTAATAAACTGTGCCAGGCACGAATTGATAACCCCATTTTATTAATTGCATGCTCAAGAAACTGTGCATCTTCAACACTCAATTGACAATATAAGCTTATCTCCTGAGTTGATAAAGCATGATTTAGTTTGCCTTGTCTTTGCTGCTGAATTTCTCTTGCCTGTAATACTCTGATTTTGATTGTTGCACTGCTTTCCTCTTTTGTGGCATGCCCTGCCTGTGATGCCGCTAAAGTACCTTTAGGTAATAAGGGCACCATAATAGAAAGCGCAAAGCGGTCTAAAAAGGGGCCGGATAAACGTCCCAAATAACGTAAAACCTGATCCGGCGAACTGCGCCTTAACTCGCCGCTGATATGCCCGCAAGGACTGGGGTTCATCGCTGCGATCAGTTGAAAATGCGCAGGAAAAGTGACTTGATTTGCAGCTCTGGAAATGGTGACTTTATGGGTTTCCAGCGGCTGCCGTAAACTGTCTAAAACAGAACGCGGAAATTCAGCTAATTCGTCAAGGAATAGCACTCCTCGATGTGAAAGTGATATCTCACCCGGCTTAGGTTTGCCCCCTCCTCCGACTAAAGCAACCGCAGAGGCACTATGATGCGGGCTACGATAAGGAGGTTGGAACCAGTCATCACGTTGCTTGCCGCAAACAGAGTAAATGGCGGCAGTCTGCAGAGCATGTTTTTCACTTAATGCCGGCAATAACGTCATAAATCGCTCAGCCAGCATACTTTTCCCTGTTCCAGGCGGTCCAACCAATAACAGATTGTGTCCGCCAACGGCAGCTATTTCCAGCACTCTTTTGGCTTGTACTTGCCCTAATACATCACTCATGTCCGGTTGATATTTTGCTATCACTTGCGGGGCAGCTTGTGCTTCGGGTAAGTTTTGCCGTTTTTGTAAAAAGGCACAAACATCAATAAGATTATGGGCAACGTAAGCTTTTGCGCCGGTTAACGCACTTTCATTTTGGTTTTCTGCACAAACAATAACACAACGTGATTTATCTTTAGCCGCCAAGGCACATGGAATTAAACCATCGATTGGGCGCAGTTCACCGGATAAGGCTAATTCAGCAAAACACTCAAATTGTTCAATATTCTTCACTTCAATCTGATCTGAAGCGATTAAGATCCCGAGCGCAATCGCCAGATCAAATCGACCTCCCTCTTTCGGGAGATTGGCAGGCCCAAGGTTAACCGTAATACGCTTGCTTGGAAATTTAAAATTACTGTTAAGAATGGCGCTACGTACTCTTTCTTTTGCTTCTTTGACCGACGTTTCAGGTAACCCCACCAGGGAAAAACTCGGTAAGCCGGTGCCTAAATGAACTTCAACTAGCACTTCCGGAGCATCCACCCCGGATAATGCACGGCAATATAAACTCGCTAATGCCATATCTGATCCTCAATGCCTGTGACAGGGTATAGTATAGGCGAGGTTTGGCTATTAGATTGTCGCTTAGAAAACAACAAGTGAAAGAAGGGCCAATTTGCTCTGAAGAATCGTCAGTTCAGCAACTAATGTTAATAATAGCGGCGGTCTTTAATAATCTATAAAAACTTGAATCTGCTTTTTTGCGCTGCGCTAAAAAACCAATCCCATTAGAAATTGGCTTTGCAGGCTCAGCTAGCTTGATACCAGTGAAGAGGTCAGGAGTAATTATTTTAATGAAGCGTAATAAGCGGCGATATTTTCCATATCAGCATCACTTAAAGCATCTGCCTGCGGTTTCATAATCATAGACATGCCGCCCTGACGCTGCCCTGATTTATAGGCTTTTAATGATGCTACGATATAAGCTTCATGCTGCCCTTTTAAATTAGGGTAAATGGGTACGGCTGAAATACCCTCTGCTCCATGACATGCAGCGCAGACTGCTGATTTAGCTTTTCCTGCCTCGATATCTGCAGCAGAAACCATAGTCGGCAAAACCAACAATGTTGCCAGCAGTAATTTTTTCATAAAAACCTCCCTTTGTTAAACTCAACACATTATTAGTGTAACTAATTAGTGTTTAAGCGATAGAAAATAATTCAAATACTGGGTGCTCAACGAATATGATATAAGTCATTTATCTTGTCTAAATTATCAAAGTTCATTTTAAGATCTTTCAAGCGTCCATCTTTCACCGAATAGATAAATCCATGTACCGTCAAATCCTGTCCATTTGCCCAGGCCTGCTGCACACAAGTGGTATGACAAACATTTTTTGCCTGCTCGATAACATTAAGTTCAGTGAGAAAGTCTAAACGTTGGGTTTCAGTCATCTCGTCCGTAAAATGATCACTGTATTGCACATAGATATCTTTAATATTACGTAACCAGCCATCAATCAACTCAAAAGACTGCTTTTTCATGGCCGCTTTAATACCACCACAATCATAGTGCCCGGTGATTATTATATGTTTAACTTTTAAAACATCTACGGCGTACTTAATCACCGACATGCAGTTTAAATCCGTGTGTACAACAAGGTTAGCGATATTACGATGAACAAAGATATCACCCGGCATTAACCCTAATAATTGATTAGCGGGAACGCGACTGTCAGAGCAGCCGATCCATAAATACTCCGGGGACTGTTGATTTGCCAGTCGCTGAAAAAAGGTCGGATCTTCCTGATTTATTCTCACCGCCCATTCTTCGTTCTTTTTTAATAAATCATCTAATAAATTCATACTTAAATTTCCATTTATTGTACAGTGAGACTAACTAACTTGGGGAATATTTATGTTGATACGATATCAGGATCTGGATGCAGATACATTACAAAATTTAATCGAATATTTTATATTACGTGAAGGGACAGACTACGGAGAAGAGGAGATCTCCTTAGCAGAAAAAACCGAGAAAGTATTGCAACAATTGAAGCATGGCAGTATTGTTATCCTCTATTCCGAGCTTTCCGAGAGCGTGACACTTATCCATAAAGACCAACTTACACAACAACAAAAAGTCATAAATGAATAAAATTCACATAGATTAAATATAAAACTTATGCATTTTATTGAGTTTTTACACTATCTATAGCAAAAAAAATAAAATATGATAGAAATTAATTGATAAATTTGACAAGGATCTAATTTATCAACGGGGATAACATTATATATGTTACGGGGACCTCGTAAAAAGAGATATAATGGAAGTTTATTCAATGTGACTAAAACACCATTGGTCTTTGGACGAATAAACTAAAACAAGAGATAGCACGCTAGCTATTCATACCTATTAAGGGAAATTTATGATAATAACCAAACCGCAAACCGATCCAACGTTGGAGTGGTTTTTATCACACTGTCACACACATAAATATCCAGCTAAAAGTATGCTGATTCATGCTGGAGAAAAAGCCGATACACTTTATTTTATAGTTAAAGGCGCGGTTGCAGTCGTGATTAAGGATGAAGAAGGTAAGGAGATGATTTTATCTTATTTAAATCAAGGTGATTTCATTGGTGAATTAGGTTTATTTGACAAACAGGAAAACCCAATTCGTAGTGCCTCCATTAAAGCTAAAACGACCTGTGAAGTAGCTGAGATTTCATATAAGAAATTCAACCAACTGATCACGGTTAATCCTGAAATTTTAATGCGTTTATCACGCCAAATGGCGGATCGTCTGCAAGTTACCAGCCAAAAAGTCGGTAATCTGGCATTTTTAGACGTTACGGGTCGTATCGCAAATACGCTGCTGGATCTTGCTAAACAACCGGATGCAATGACGCATCCGGATGGTATGCAAATTAAAATCACCCGTCAGGAGATTGGCCAAATTGTTGGTTGTTCGCGCGAAACTGTCGGTCGAATACTGAAGATGCTTGAAGAGCAAGGTCTTATTTCCGCTCACGGAAAAACAATTGTAGTATTCGGTACACGCTAAGCTAGGCAAGTTAATAAAAACCGCTTAATTGCGGTTTTTTTTACTCCAATTTATGCACTTATTATAAAAATGGTTACAAACCTGCCCGCACAAATTTATTGACACGATCCAACTCACTGGACTTTGTCAGTGCTGCAATCTTTTCAATGGTGGTGACGGTTCCTTTATCGATAAACAGATAATGCGACGCGACATTCAGCGCATCCGCAATATGATGGGTGACCATTAAAACCGTTACCTTTTTTGTTGCCGATAGTTCCTTAACGATGCTTAACATCTCTTCGCGTAAAAGTGGATCCAACGCTGAAAAGGGCTCATCAAGTAATAACAGCGGTTTATTTTGTATAAAACAGCGTGCCAAAGCAACCCGCTGTTTTTGCCCTCCGGATATCTGTTCAGGAAAACGCGTTAATAGTCTATCCACCCCGACCTGCTTGGCCATCAGGCGCACCTGCTCACGTTCTGCAGGGCTTAATTTAAGCCCTGAATTCAACCCCAGGCCAATATTATCTGCCACGGTTAAATGGGCAAACAGGTTATTTTCCTGGAATAGCATCGCCACCGGTCTTAGATGCGGTTCGCTTTCCAAAACCGATTTACCGGCAATCAGAATATCGCCACTTATCGGCTGTATAAAACCGGCAGCTAAATTTAATAGGGTGCTTTTACCCGCCCCACTCTCTCCTAAAACCGCAACAATCGCACCCGCAGATATTTCTACGTCAAAGTGAAATTCGTCCTGCTGATAGCGATACCTAACATTTTCAAAGTGGATCATCTTTATTCTCTGCGATTGTTTTCTATACCCATGATACTTCAAGATGCAAAGTCAGCAAGGAAAATTGTGCTGAGATGCTAGGCATAAAATTGAAGTATAGTTACTCTACATAGAGATTTTATAACAACGCAGATTGGTACCATTTACCTTGCCCTATGGGGCGCGAGCTCGAAAACCAGTTCTGCGTTGCACCAATCGAAAAGGGAATAACCATTACCTCATGTTGCGTCTTGCTCTGGTCTCCGATCTCACGCCTGACAAAGCATTTTGAAGTAACATGGGTATAAGCCTTTTAATCGCGATGCGAGGTGTGTAACTTAGTTATGCTAAGTAAATACCTCGCAGCCATACCTAGCAACTAGACCTAGCAACTAAACCTCACCTAACAACTATTACCTCGCAACAAAAAATAATCATAATAATCAATCCTACTTAAGTTTTGTCGCAATCACCGCATAATCAGATAAAACATTCTCTTTAAATGAATATTTTTTGGTAAATGGCTTTTATTCTTTCTATAATCCCAGATACATCGGCGATTCCTTGCACCCAATGCCAACGAAGTATAAATATGCCTGAAAAAAAGTTAACTAAATGGATCTGCAGCGTTTTTTTACTATTCACCGGATCGATTTTCACATCAGCAGTGATCGCAGAGGCGGTACGAGTGCCGATCAAAATCGAATATCCAGTGCTTCGACAATTGCTGCACAACCAACTGTTCAATACGGCAGATGAACGCGTTGAGCTCCTCAATGATCCTGCCGGTTGCAGCAGCATCTTCCTGTCAGATCCGCAACTGCATAAAAATCAGCAAAAACTGCAAATCACCACGCACGTGAAGGCGAACATAGCAACTGCGGCTTTCGGCGACTGTGCGCAACTGCTCAGCTGGGAAGGAGATGCTATATTTATCACGGAGCCAATCATTCCGCCGGACTCCAGATCGGTGAGACTGAATATCCTCAGCACCGAGCTCTACAATCCGCAAGGACAGCAGATCACCACCCCGATATGGGAGTTGATCAGCGGGCAACTACTCTCTTTTATGAACCGCTTTCAAATAGATCTCTCACCTATCGTCAATCAACTGAACAGCCTGTTACCAGATATTTTACACAAACGCTCTGCTGAGCAGATCAGTAAGATCTCCGATAGCCTCAAACTAGCCATAATATCAACCCAGACCGATGATATCGATGTTGCCGTCGATTTTCAGGTAGAAAGGGTTTCCGCGATGCTCGAGTCAGCAGAAATATTGTCCGAAGAGGAGATACAGCAGCTGCAGGAAAACGAGCAGATGATGGATGCCATGATCACCTTTGCAGTCAAACAGTATGCCAACGCGACCCATCAGCAGGCACTGCGAGATGTCCTTGTGGAGATTCTTTTGGATGCCCGTTATCGCCTGGTTGATGCTTTGACAATGCAGGTCACCCGTACAGATGATCCCGTTCGCCACTGGTTTATTGACAGTTGGCAAAGGTTAGGACCCGTCATGCGCGAGATCAGTTTGGAAAATCCCGGTCCTGAGCCGATGCTGCTGATCAGTCTACTGGCAGTGACCGATACCCTTGCAACTCTGGACCGGCTGGGCCCTTCGATCGGTCTTGATATTTCACCAGAAGGCCTGCGCCACATGGGGCGGATGCTGATCGATCAGCCCGGTATTGATCCTCTGTTTTTTGATTATGCCATTGATCCGGAACTGCGCCAGCTTTTCCAGCTTCCACCCACCCTCGAATCAAACCAACCTTCCGGATTTAACTTCAACTTATGGCCAATCAGCTCCGCCTGGGCAGCATCACCAAACGACCGACTCAAGCTCTGGGTCCCCAGCAAAAAAGAGCTGCCTGAGTATCTACCCATTATTCGTGATCTGCTCAATGATAGCTCCGCAAGCATCACCATCAACCCGCCACTGGCTCCTTCGACGAGAAAGCTCTTTGAAAATCTGGTACTGGCGACAGCCTGGCAGGAGAGCTGCTGGCGGCAATATATGCTAAAAAACAAAACCGTTGAGCCATTGCGATCCAACACTGGCGATACCGGCTTAATGCAGGTCAATGAGCGGGTTTGGCGTGGTTTATATGACATTCAGAAACTGCGTTGGGATATTGCTTATAATGCTCGAACGGGAACAGAGATTTTACTCAACTATCTGAGCAAATATGTCCTTAAAAAATCTGAACACAAGCTAAGCGGCGGATTGGACAATCTGGCGAGATCCACCTACTCCGTATACAACGGAGGCCCCTCCCAGACTTCCCGCTATCGGAATCCAAAGGCAGCTTCCTCACTTAGGAAAATTGACGCAGCGTTCTGGAAGAAATACCAGGCAGTCAAAAAAGGTGATGAGTTTCGGGTTGCTGAATGTCTGGGCGCTGAAGCAGCCGATATTGTTGCCCCGCCAAACAACAAACAGTCCCGCAAAAAAGTGGCCGTTAAGCAAGGCAACCAGGAATCGACTATTGCCAAAACAGCCCATGGTAAAACTTGGATATTAGCGCAGAACAAGAACAACTATACCCTGCAACTGGCTGTTTTAAGTTCATTAAAGATTGCACAAAAATTTATCGCTGACAACGAACTAAAAGCACCTGCTGCTATTGTTCCGCTGGGCAAAGATAAACAGGGACAGTTTGCGGTGATATACGGCAGCTTTAAGGAAAAAGCAGAGGCGGAAAAACTACAACAGCAATATAAGCATCTCAAGCCCTGGCTACGACAAATTAAAGAGATAAACGTCTCTACCAAGCGATAATCCGACCAATCCAGTACATAATAATAGCAATTTAAGTTAATTAAGTGATCTATTTAATATGATTGCCATTAGGGAATTCCACTAATGCTCTGTTCAATGCTTGCTGACAGTAGCTATCGTGTGCATATAAAGCACGTTGTGATAGTTGCGCAAGTTGTTGGCAACTGCTGTTAAGTTGCGGCTGTTTTTCTGCCAGACGCAGTGCAAATTTGGCGATGCTTTCATCAGGCTCCCGATGTAATTGCCATTGCAGGCAGGTTTTATCAAATTTAATCAGGGCACGCTGCAAAGGTGACTGTGTTCGCCATTTGGGGCGGATAACCACGAAGGTATAGATGGCCAATAAAAAAACCAGCGAAGCGATGGTTGCTAAGCCTATCCGCCAAGGATCAGCGCCGCCGAATAACTGCTTGAGTAATTGATTTTGCTTGTCTGCATTATAACTTAGCACCCAGCGGCTCCACATATAATTGGCGGCATCTAAACGATAGCGCAAACCCGTTAGCCATTGCGGTGCATCAAACAGTCCGGCTGCTACCATGTTACGCTCGGCCTCGACTAATGCATTATCGATACCTTGCTCAACGCGCTGTGGTGCAACGACACTGGTGGGATCAACACGCAGCCACCCTATTCCCTCTAACCAAACCTCAGCCCAGGCATGTGCGTCGGCCTGGCGAATCATCCAATAATTTTCAAGTTCGTTATAGGTCCCCCCCTGATAACCGACCACAACGCGTGTCGGCACTTTAGCGGCGCGCATTAATACTGCAAAGCTGCTGGCAAAATGTTCACAAAATCCACGTTTGGAAGTAAATAAGAAATCATCGACACTATTTTCACCTAACAACGGAGGTTGCAAGGTGTAATAAAAGTCCTGCTGATACCAGGACAATGCCTTTTTAACGATTGCCGCAGGCGAGCTGCCATCTTCGATCCAACTTTGCGCCAGCTTGATGGTTTGCGGGTTATAGCCCTCTGGCAAGCTTATTAAGTGTTGCCTTTGCTGCGCAGATAAAACCGGATGTTTAAGAAATGCGGGATCAATACTGAGCACATTGTATTGCAACCGGGAGGTCAATGGATCTGTTGTTGTCACTAATCCATCCGGCGTAATATTAGTCCGTAGGGTGCCGGAATTAACCTTAACTGGCTCAGCCAATGCGAACAACCAATGATAATAATGCGGCTCAACCATGATCTCATAGCGTAAAATATCTTCACTAGGTAGATTGTCAGGCAGCGCTGTACTACCTCTGCTCCATTGCTGGTTTAAGCGCCAGGTCCGTCCATCAAAGCTATCTAAGATCAATCCGCGCCAATACATCTCACTGGTTGGCGGCGTTTTCGAGTCAAGAAAATTAACTCGAAAGGCGGTTCCTGTAGATCGTACCAGTTCGCCGATATCCCCTGGCGCCATGGAGTCACTAAAGCCGGTATGCGCTTCACTTTTTAATAAGGGTGTCCGCCATAATGGCCCGACACGCGGCATGATAACAAACATCACCAACATTAACGGCAAGGCGTGCAACAGCAACGTTGCCCCACTTTGCAATTTGGCTCGCGCTGAGAATTGTCGGGTTAAGTAGATAGTTTGCCACGCGGCCAGCAAAGCGATACAGGAAAAACAAGCGTACAGCGCCGTCCAAATAGATTGAGCAAAAAGAAATTGTGCAGCTACGGCAATAAAACCGATAAACAACATCAGTAAGCCATCTTTTCTGCTGCGCAGCTCCAGCAGTTTAAGAATAAAAGTGAAGACTAAAAAGCCAACCATAGCTTCGACACCATAAGCGCCACGGTATGAGCTGAATAAACCGAACAGAGATAGGCCACTGAGTATAATTTTGACCATTGATGATGGGAAATCAAGCTTGCCAGCATGGATCTGTAATCGCCAGATCAGTGAGCCTAACCAGAGCAGCCACAACCATACTGGCAACCGGATTAACAGAGGTAAAATAACCACCCCCTGCGCAACGATAAGCCATAGTAAGTTTTCATGACGCATCAGTTTTTGCCGTTCAAAAGCCGCTGTCGATGCTTCCATAATTACGCGTCACTCTGATTAATATCAAAACAGGCAAGTGCACTAAGTACACTCAGTCGATGACCATCACCTAATGCCGGCGGGATCTGTTTGCCGGGTAAACGTAAACCATAAGCGTTTTGTAAACCTTCGAACTGCAGCGCCCAATAACACAGAGCACGCAGGCGTTCTTCGAAATGCAGATGTGAGAAATCATCCCAATCTAGCCAATTGTCGTGGTTGCGGGTACTACCATACTCTTTGCAATATAAGCCTTGTCCACGCGCATATTGTTTCCAGGCAATATGTTTGACCGGATCACCTGCGCGGTACTCCTTGAGGCCGGAAAAATCATCACCACCGGCAATTTGCTCGCCTTGCTCACTCTCATTAGTGGTGCTTAACTGTGCTGGAAAATCTACTTTTAATGGTTTGGGAAAGATAACACTACTTGCGTCGAGGTTTAGCCAGGTCCAGCAACGAATAATGCCTAATGGATAAACACTTTCAATCAACAGCTTTCCCGGTTGGAGTAGGCCACGTTTGTGCGCGTCAACGCCGACCTGAATCTGCGTTGTCTGCTTAGTGGCAAAATCAAAGCAGCCATCTTCGCCATTCCACCAGCGGATGATAATGTTGTCATAACCTTTAGCGCGACTGCCCTGTACCTGTAAACTAAAATAGGCCTTCTCGCCAACAAAAGCAGGTTTGCCGCCAAGCACGGTGATCTCTAAGCCAGCAAGGTTCGCGTAGGTATGAAAGATAGCCACAACAATCAGGCTTATTAACAAGTAGCTTAACGCTAAGACCAAGTTATTTTGATAACTGGTACCCAGTAACCACAGGATAAAACTCAAGACAAAAAAACTGAGGCCAGTTTTGGTGGGGATAATATATAAGTTTTTTCGCGTTAATCGAGCCGTGCGGGACACCGGGGTTCGTTTATCTATCCAGCGAAAAAAACGCGCCTGCCAGCGACTCGGTTGGCGTTGAGAGCGTCGCACAGATGCTGATGGCTTTGTGTTGCTTATTAAGTTCACCTTTTTTTCAGCCAACTACGCAACAAACGTGAATAACGCATTTATCCCACCACCGCGACTGATTTCAGCAGATAGTGCACAAGATCGCGATGTTCGTGGCCTTTTTCGACTTCGCCACCACGCACCCGATGACCTAAAACAGCACTCGCGACTGCCTGTATATCTTCAGGAATAACATAATCACGGCCATCTAATAACGCCCATGCCTTAGCCGCGCTTAGCCAAGCCAATGCGCCGCGAGGTGATAAGCCATAGGTAAAGCGGCCATCCACACGGGTAAACAGTACCAGTTTTTGCAGGTAATCAAGCAATGGATCACTACAATGAACGGCGCTGACTTGCTTTTGCAAATCGGCAAGTTGATCTGGGGTGACAACGGGTTGCATATCAGCAATGCGAGCGCGCGGATCGACACCTTGCAGTAATAAACGCTCCGACTGATGATCCGGATAACCTAAACTCAAGCGCATTAAGAATCTATCCAGCTGTGATTCCGGCAACATAAAAGTACCCGATTGTGAGATCGGGTTTTGTGTGGCAATCACAAAAAAGGGAGATGGCAGCGGACGGGTCTCACCTTCGATGGTGACTTGCCCCTCTTCCATCGCCTCTAGTAACGC
>JBATHQ010000159.1:0-2174 GCA_049667005.1 Psychromonas sp. | reverse complement strand
GCCATGATCTGCTTATTTCTATCGATCAGTTTGATATCGGCAACGACTTTATTTGCAGCCTGTTCGCAAATAGATAGCTGTAAATAGAAAGCGCTATCCAGCTTAACTTCAGAATAGACCGTCCAGGATAAGGTACGGCTGGGTAAACTGCCCAAGCCTAACTGTTGACGAACCCAAATCAATAACGCCTGATAAACAAGATCATTGGCGAAGATATTACTCTCCTGCAGATCAAATTCGCCTTGTTTGCTTTTTACGGATCCGGCAATCAAACAACTCAACAATAAGCCCTGTGAGTCACAATGCAGCAACGCTTGTACTCCCTGCAAGCTACTACCGTGAAATAGAGTACCGTCTTTATAAAGTGCAGCGGCATTAGCCTGTTTACCCAATACCAGACCAGGAAGATCGTTTGTATACAAAGGCGCTGGCTTATTTTCTTTCGCTAATAATAAGGTCGCCTGATAATGAAACACCAGACTGCCATTACTTTTCTCACTGGCGATTTTAACCTCAACGCTTAAGATTTCGCTATCAGCATCAAGCACCGTCATCACGATCAGATAATCATCGGCCTGATTGCCATCAAAGACAATCCCTCTAAACAGGCGATAATTTTCCAGCCCCAGATAAACAAAATCAGGGTAGCTGTCGGTAACGGCTTCCACCATCCAGGCAATAGCACAGACAGTCGGCAACACCTGATTTTCACCTATCTGGTGATCCGCCAAAAAAGGATTGTTAGCCGCTAAAACTTGTTTTACCAGGTGACTCACTAATGGCTTTTTAAAACTGGCCTCCGCAGCATTATGTTCCTCAGGTAATTGCCCTGACATATCATTGCCCACTACAATTTGCGGGCAGCGATTTGAATCTGCGGCCAGTTCATTCAATAACAATTCAGCGCCCGCGGCCATCGGGATAATATAAACGCCGCGCTGATCAAACATACGTTTCAGTTCGGGTGTTACCATGCCGCCATCCCAAGGTCCCCAGTTAAAACTCAGTACCTGCGTCTGCGGGTACAAAGCCTTAAAACGATAGGCCGTTTTATTTAAAATCTCATTCGCCATGGCATAATCAGACTGCCCCGGGTTGCCGTAGAACCCTGCGGCAGAGGAGAACAGCACTAAATGCTGGAGTTTATCCTGTTGACAACAAGCTAACAGAGATAGCAGCCCATCTATCTTGGTACTGTAAACCGCGGCAAATTCGGCCAGGGTTTTCTGCTCGATCCGTTTATCGGCTAACACACCTGCGCCATGGATAATACCGCTCACCTCACCCCAGAGATCAGTAATCTGGCTAACTGCAGATGTCAGACTATCGCAAGCCGTGACATCCGCGCTGATATATTCAGCAATTCCCCCCACTGCCTGAATTGCCTCCAGTGTCTGTTTGATTTCACGATTTGCTAAAACCGGACGAATACACGCGGACACCGATACCGGAGTGGGTTTCTCACCTCGCGTTATCAAGACCTGCATTGCTGCTTTTTTCAAAGCATCCAGATCCTCAATACCGGTTGCCCAGTCGGGTTCGTTATCCTGATAATCTGAACGACCTACTAAAATAAATTTTGATTTATACTGTTTAGCCAAACGAATAACACACTGCGCAGTGACCCCTTTAGCGCCGCCACTGACTAAGAAGACAGAATCCTCATTAATACTGTTACCGGCCTGCAGATTATAACTATCGGTTTTTTTCGCCATTAAGGTTAAACGGCCATTACTGTTAAAACCGACTTCTACCGGATTCACCTTTTTATCATTGAGTTCATCAACGAGGATATTGGCGACTTTATCAGCAGAGAACTTGCTCGTCACATCAACTGCCCGGCAAAATACCGAAGGCCATTCATGGGCAAGCGTTTTTAGCAAACCGGTCAACCCTGTTTGCACAAGATCCGATCCATGCTCGTTATTATCGGCACCAAAAGCGCCACCCTGGCGGGTCAACACAAGAAAAGATGACCGGGTTTCATTACTATTTTTATGACTTGCCAGACCGGAAAGTTTAGCCAGCAAAAACGCTAATATTAGCCCTTGTTTAGCGCTTTGCGGATATTCAATCCCGTTTATCTCGGTACTCGGATGTAAATAGACAACACTGCTCCAAACTGACTGCGTTGCTAAAATCGTGCTTAACTCTTGTTCATGCGCATCATTGAG
>JBATHQ010000158.1:0-3608 GCA_049667005.1 Psychromonas sp. | reverse complement strand
GGTGGCACCTTTATGAAAGCGTGCCTATTTGACCAAAACGGACAGCAAGTTGCCTTATCCAGAACCTCCGCCAGTGTTATTAATGAACAGCAGGGCTGGGTAGAGCGAGATTTAGACGCATTATGGGCTGATGCCCGTCTGGTGTTACAAGATCTGCTTAAGCAAGCAGATGTTGCAGCGGAACAGGTAAAAGGGATCAGTATCTCTGCGCAGGGAAAAGGCGTTTATCTGTTGGATAAACAGGGTCAAAACTTACGCAATGGTATTATCTCCTCGGATTCCCGCTCTATCGATATCGTCAGAGAGTGGCAGCAGCAAGGGGTGCCTGAAAAAATATACTCGAAAACACTGCAGACTTTGTGGACCGGACATCCGGTTTCAATTGTGCGCTGGTTAAAAGAAAATGAGCCGCAAAATTACCAGAATATCGGTTCGATTATGATGGCGCATGATTATATCCGTTATCGTTTAACGGATCAGAAACATGCAGAAATTACCAATATGTCGGAAAGTAATTTCTATAATGCCGATCTGGCAGATTACGATCCGCAGCTTTTGGCAACCTTCGGTATCGAAGAAGTTTTTGCTGCATTGCCGCCGCTGATAAAACCGGATCAGCTTGCCGGCACCATCACCGAGAAGGTTGCTGAAGAGATCGGATTAATTGCCGGAACACCCGTTTTTGGTGGTTTATTTGATGTTGTTTCAACGGCGATCTGTTCTGGTATTAATTCAGACGAGCAGAAGCTTAACTATGTGATGGGAACCTGGTCAGTAACTTCGGGTATCACCAAAAAAATATCTCCTGCAGAATACAATTTTGTCTATGGCCATTATGCCGTACAAGGCGAATATATTATTCATGAAGCGAGTCCCACCTCCGCAAGTAATTATGAATGGTTCAGTGAATACTTTAATGCCAATGGTGAAGTCAATCATGCTGCCAATGAAAGCCTAGTTGCACAACTGCCTGCGGCACAAAGCAGTTTGTTTTTTGTCCCGTTTTTGTATGGCTCGAACATGGGATTAGGTATCAAGTCCGGTTTTTACGGGTTGCAGTCACATCATAAAAAAGGCGACCTTATCCAGGCTATCTGGGAGGGCATATTATTCTGTCATAACGTCCATTTACAGCGTATGCGTCAGCGTTTTCCTGAGGCAAAAACCCTGCGGGTAACGGGTGGTACAACGGGATCTAAAGTGTGGATGCAAATGCTTGCGGATTTAACGGCAATGAATGTTGAAATTCCCAATGTAGAGGAAACCGGCGCCTTTGGCGCAGCATTAGTTGCTATGGTCGGGGCGGGGCAATATCCATCACTGGATTGCGCTTTAGAGAAGATCAACCTTGAATGTAAATATGTTACTCCCAATCCGGAAAATTTTGCCAAATATCAGGTTAAATATAAAAAATACTTAAAATTAGTTCAACTTTTCAAAGCGTTTGAGGAACAGAATAATGACTAAACCCCTATTACAAATTGCATTAGATGCGACCGATATAGAAACCGCATTAAGTTCTGTTGCAGATGTTGCACCCTATGTGGATGTCATTGAAGTTGGTACGATTCTGGCCTTTGCACATGGTGTTAACAGCGTTGCTATCTTAAGGGAAAAATATCCCGACCACATTATTGTCTGCGATATGAAAATTACTGATGCCAGCAGTATTTTAACCTCTTTAGCGCTGCAGGCCGGTGCAAACTGGGTCACGGTAAGTGCTGCAGCGCATATTGAAACTATTCGTGCCGCTAAAAAAGTGGCAGACCAGCATGGCGGTGAAATTCAAATTGAGTTATACGGTCATTGGACTCTTGAAGATGCAAAACAGTGGGTAGAGATGGGGATCAGCCAGGCTATTTACCACCGTTCGCGTGATGCTGAACTTGCTGGGGTTAACTGGACTGCTGAAGATTTAGATAAAATGCGCCGTTTATCTGATATTGGCATTGAAGTAAATGTCACAGGTGGTATTGTGCCGCAAGATGTGCACTTATTTAAAGATATAAAAGTGAAGGCATTTATTGCCGGGCGTGCTCTTGCGAGCGAACAAGGAAAGGAAATTGCACACTCCTTCCATCAGGAAATAGCTAAACACTGGTAAATAAACTCATGAGCGAACATATAAAATCATTATCCAAAGCATTAACGGTATTGGAGTTTTTAGGGCAATACCCAAGTGGTGTTTCTCTGCAGAAAATTTCGCAGGAAACTGGGTTCAATAAATCTTCCGTGCACCGGATTTTAACGACTTTTGAAATGAGTGGTTATGTTGCGCAATTATCAGCCAATAAAGAATATCGTTTAACCATGAAACTGATGCATCTCGGACAAGCAGCGCTTAATTCGGATGTGATTGGTATTGTCAGACCCTATTTGACCGAGCTGTTGGAATCGGTAAATGAAACGGTTAACTTTCTCTCATTTGACGGGGATAAAATCGTTTTTAAAGATAAATTAGAGCCGCAGAACGCTTCTTTCAGAACGCGCACTTATGTCGGTATGTATTCACCAATGTACTGCTCAGCGGCAGGGAAATGCTCATTAGCCTTTAGACCGGAAAACGCCAGAGAGTTGTATTGGCAGCGCAATGAAAGTGTAATGAAACCCCTGACAGAAAATACCATTCTGGATAAAGGGCAGTTTTTTGCCGTCCTGGATGATATCAAACAAAATGGTTATGCCTTGGATGATGAAGAGAATGAAGCGGGCATTTCATGTGTTGCCGTGCCCATTCTGGATAAAAGTGGTACGCCGGTATATGCGATTAGTGTCTCAGCGTTAACACCAAGAGTTAAAGCTCTTGGTTATGAGCAGCTTGCAGAAAAAATAAAAGCTATCTCTGCAAAAATAGAACAACAATTATTTTAAGGTTTATATTATGTATTCATTTGATAAAAAATTTCGTTTAGGTATTTACGAAAAAGCGATGCCGACAGAACTGTCATGGGAAGAGCGTCTGCTCAAATCGAAGCAGGCGGGGTTTGATTTTGTTGAAATATCAGTCGATGAAACGGACCAGCGCCGGGCGCGTTTAGACTGGTCTGATGATGAGATTTACGCCTTAAGAAGACTTTGCGAACAGCACCAGATGCCGCTGCAGTCAATGTGTTTAAGTGCGCACCGTAAATTTCCCTTTGGCTCTATGGATGAAGCGGTTCGAGCAGAGGCTTTTGTTATTATGGAAAAGGCTATTGCACTGGCTTACAAACTGGGTATTCGTTGTATTCAGATGGCCGGCTACGATGTCTATTATGAAGCGCAATCAGAACAAACACATCTGCGTTTTATTGATGGTATGAAACGTGCGGCTAAGATGGCCGAACGTGCAGGTATTATGTTAGGCGTTGAAATAATGGATACCCCTTACCTGAATTCCTTAAGTAAATTTGAAGTGTTAAAACGGCAGATCCCATCGCCTTATTTCACTGCCTACCCGGATGTAGGCAACATTTCCGGCTGGAATTATGATATCTGTACCGAGCTTAAATTAAGTCAGGATCATATCGTACAAATTCACCTCAAAGACACTCTGCGTGTTTCCGGCAGTTGTAAGGGGCAGTTCAGAGATCTTGTTATTGGCGAAGGCGAAGTTGATTTTCATGCGA
>JBATHQ010000157.1:0-2578 GCA_049667005.1 Psychromonas sp. | reverse complement strand
CACTGACATGCCGTTTTTATTTTGCAGTTTAACCAGTTTCGCGGGGCGGCCGTCAAAAGCCATTTCCCGAGTCATGGTTTCAAAAAGTGTATCTACCATAGCGATAACCTTATTATTTTTTATAGTAACTATTGATCACTAGTATAAATTTTTACCACTGAGAGCACAGAGACGCTGTGCGTGCACCGAGAAAGATAATAAATAGGTTGTTCCTGTTTTCTCGGTGTTCTCTGTGGTTTATTGTTTGGTCTGTCTTTTGACCAATACCTAGAGTGCTGAGTAATTACTTTTTATATTTGACCGGCACCATCTTGTGGCGTACAGATATAAATAGACTCTTTAATACCTGTTTTTGCTTCATATTTAGCTTCAATCGCTGCTTTAGCCTGAGCAACCATCTCCGAAGGCATTAACGCGACACAGCAACCACCAAAACCACCACCTGTCATGCGGGCACCACCTTTAGTGCCTAATACTTCGGTCAGCACTTCCACAATATAATCAATTTCCGGTACCGTGATTTCAAAATCATCACGCATAGAAGCGTGAGAGCCATACATATATTCGCCCACTTTCTGCAAATCACCTGCAATCAATGCATCCGCACAAGCGACGGTACGATCATTTTCAGAAATGACATGATGCGCACGTTTATAAACATCTGAGCCTTTTTCAATGTCGGAAGCATTTAACTCTGCTAATGTCGCATCACGTAATGCTACTTTACCAAGAATGCGTGAGGCTTCTTCACATTGCTTACGCAGTGCATTATAGGCACCATCAACCAGGCTATGGGTGACATTAGAGTTAACAATCATAATGCTGATATTTTCCGGAATATGTACAGCTTTCGTTTCCAGGCTGCGGCAATCAAGAAGCAGAGCATGGTTTTTCTCACCACAAGCGGAGATCATCTGATCCATAATACCGCAGTTACAACCTGCAAAGTTATGCTCGGATGCCTGACCGATAAGCGCGAGTTCTGATTGCGTTACCTCTAAATCATATAAAGCTTTCATTGCCTGCCCGGTCACCACTTCAAGCGCAGCTGAAGAGCTCAAACCTGAGCCTAATGGCACATTGCCGGTAATCGCAATATCAGCACCGCCCACCGCATAACCTCTTTCTTTTAAGAAGTGTACAACACCGCGCATATAGTTGGCCCAAAGCTTATCATCAGTGGGTTTAATGATCTCATCGACAGAAAACGAGTCCTGCACATGGCCATAATCGACAGAGATTAAGCGCACAATACCGTCTGTGCGTTTTGCGCAGGCAATAACCGCCTGATAATTAATCGCACAAGGCATCACAAAACCATCGTTATAATCGGTATGTTCACCGATCAGATTGACACGTCCCGGTGCCTGTACAAATGTAGTCGCTTGATAACCACATACTTCCTGAAATGCTTGTCCTGCACGTAGCTTTAATTCATTAGTTGACATCGCGTAGATCCTTGTTGTTATTTTTGTTCTTTATAGTGAACATCGCTCACATCACGTAATTTTTGTGCAGCTTGCTCGGCAGTCAGATCGCGCTGAGATTCTGCCAGCATTTCATAACCCACCATAAATTTGCGAACTGATGCAGAGCGCAGTAGTGGCGGATAGAAAAGCGCGTGCAGCTGCCAGTGTTCAATATCCGTGCCTTCGGCAAAGAAAGGCGCATAGTGCCAGCCCATAGAGTAAGGGAAAGAACATTCGAACAGGTTATCGTAACGGCTGGTTAACTTTTTCATTGCAACAGCCAAATCATCACGTTGCTCATCAGACAGCTCGCTCATTCGGCGAATATGTGTTTTTGGCATTAACATCGTTTCAAAAGGCCAAGCTGCCCAATAAGGTACAACGGCAATCCAGTGCTTTGTTTCGACGACGGTACGTTCGCCATCTTTCATCTCAGCTTGAACATAATCAACTAACAGGTTTGAGCCATTTTGCTGGTAGTATTCTTTAAGATTTTTCTCTTTACGCTCAATCTCATTAGGCAGGAAACTGTTCGCCCAAATTTGACCATGCGGGTGCGGTTGTGAACAACCCATTGTTTCGCCCTTGTTTTCAAATGCTTGAACCCAAAGGTAATCTTTACCCAGTTCTTCGATTTGATCATTCCAGGTATCGATAACACCACGGATTTTTTCAACAGGAAGCTCCGGCAATGTTTTGCTGTGATCCGGAGAGAAACAGATCACCCGGCTTAAACCACGAACCCCCATGGTTTTAAACAACGGGTTATCTGATTCCGGTGCATCCGGAGAATCAGTCATCAATGCGGCAAAGTCATTAGTGAAGACATAAGTACCTTGGTAATCGGGGTTCTTATCACCGGAAATACGCTCGTTACCCGGGCATAGGAAACACTTCTTATCATAACTTGGTAACTCTGCCGTTGAAGGTTTCTCATCCTGACCGCTCCAGGGACGTTTAGCACGGTGCGGAGATACCAAGATCCATTGACCTGTTAATGGGTTATAACGACGATGCGGATGATCAACCGGATTAAATTTATTTTCAGACATAATTTATTCTCAATTTTATTTAAAAATTCAGGTGTTCAGTAAATGGAACACCTGCTA
>JBATHQ010000156.1:0-1757 GCA_049667005.1 Psychromonas sp. | reverse complement strand
ACATAAAAACAATAAACTGTTTTTTAAGTGTAGCAACTAAATTTATTATTGAACTTTATTTACTCTTTTGCATCCGCCGCCTCTTCAAGTTTTTCCAGACTCTCTTTAGTACGCGCCAGCATCTCCTTATTGACTTTTTTTTCCGTACCTGTTGCCACTTTTTTATTTAAATCAAGCGCTGCAATTTCATCCTTTAACTGCTGTTTCTCTTTCTCTATCTGCCCAGCCTGCTGCGCTTTAGCAAATAGAATTTTTTCAGCTTCTGTTTCTGTCTCGGTTACGACCTGCTGTGCTACTGATTCCGGAATAACAGCCTCTTTAGGCGCTAACGGACGCTGGTTCATAAACGAAGGCGAAACAATTTCGATGTTGTTATTATGCAGGGTATCTAAAATACTTTTATAAAGATCAGAGCGGGCGCTAACCAGTTTATCAGTTTCTGTCAATACACCGGAAACACGATATGTCACCGCAAAATTCCCCAGCTCAAGGATATGCACAAAACCTCCTTCAAGACCTGATTGCTTAGCTGCGTCAATTAATAACGGCTCCACCTTTTGATGGTGTACATCATAGCCCAGCGAAAGAGTAGCAGAGACAAGCGTCAATTCACTAGGTATGGTTTTGACCGGCGAGGAGATCAGATAGGTGTTAGGAATGGCAACCAATTCACCACTTTGAGACTGCAGTTCGGTATCAAATAAGCCCCGCGCAGAGATCCGGCCAAAATTGTCTCCGACAGTCACAAAATCCCCTATTACAAAAGGTTTGGTCACCCTTAACAGAATACCGGCGGCCAGATTGGCAAAAATATTAGTCGATGAAAGTGCCAAAACACCGGAGATTAATAAGCCAATCAACCCGATAATTTGATTGCGCGAACTTTCTCCCACGGGTAATGCCAGCGCAACAGCAATCACGCCCACCAGGCTTAATGACAACATAAACAGTTGCCGGGTGAACATCCGTTCGTTGCCAATATCGGCATATTTTTTTATCACTAAGCGATGAGCCACTGCGAGTACCAGTGCAACAATTGCTAACGTAATAATAAGTGGAATAAAATCGCTGATGGTTTCGGTGATCGAGGCAATCATACTCATTGAAACTCCTTGTGAGTGAGTCTTATACCCAAGCTTCCTCAAGATAGGAAAATCAGCAAGCCTGTGAGATATTATATGTTCGTTGCTTGTTTTTGATGCTCATTTTTTGCACCTTGAAGTAACATGGGTATATACATTCAAACTACTCCAAGATGCAAGAATCAGCAAGACGATAAATGATATTTATAGATATAATGGTATATCAACTAAATCTTTAACAGGCTAACTAATGGTCATTGAAATCATCGCTTATTTACCCGAAATAATTTCTGTCAGTGTTATTGCTATTTTTATGGCCATCAGTCCCGGGGCTGATTTTGTAATGATAACCAGAAATAGTGTTTTTTATAGCCGCACTGCAGGCCTGTATTCAGCACTGGGCATCAGCTTCGCTATTTGGCTGCATGTTATTTACTCCATTGCCGGTCTGGCCATTTTAATATCGAAATCAATCATATTATTTTCCGTATTAAAATATTTAGGCGCGGCATACTTAGTTTATGTCGGCTGGAAAACCTTTACCAGTAAGGATCAAGTAACAGATTGTTATACCGCCAAACGTAAAACGTTATCGAACTTTTCCGCGTTTAAAATGGGCTTTATCAGCAATGCATTAAACCCCAAAACAACGATGTTTTTTCTCAGTGTTTTCAC
>JBATHQ010000155.1:0-1621 GCA_049667005.1 Psychromonas sp. | reverse complement strand
GGTGCGGAATACGGTATCACTTCCGATGGTTTCTTTGCGCTTAATGAGCAGCCAAAACGTGTTGCGGTTGTCGGTGCAGGTTATATCGCCGTTGAAATAGCGGGCGTTTTTAATGCACTGGGCAGCGAAACGCATCTGCTTTGCCGTCGCCATACTTTTTTGCGTGAATTCGATACCATGCTTTCGTCAACACTGGTTGAAGTGATGCAGGAGGAGGGACCGCAGCTGCATACGCATTCTGTTCCGAAATCCGTGCACAAAAATGATGATGGTAGCCTGACGCTGCATTTGGAAAATGAAAAATCATTAGTCGTCGACTGTTTAATTTGGGCGATCGGACGTAATCCTGCCAATGCCAACATCGGCTTAGAAAATACCGACGTTGAACTGAACGAACAGCAATTTATCAAGGTTGATAAATACCAGAATACCAGTGCCCAGGGTATTTACGCGGTGGGTGACAATACCGGTGAAATCCAGTTAACCCCGGTTGCAGTAAAAGCCGGACGGCAGTTATCCGAACGTTTATTTAACGGCCAGATGGATGCACACCTGGACGCAACTTTAGTGCCGACGGTAGTCTTTAGTCACCCGCCAATCGGTACTATCGGGTTAACTGAGCTTGAAGCAGAAGAAAAATATGGTAAAAGTAACCTGAAGGTTTACACCTCACAATTCACCAGTATGTATACCGCCCTGACAACTTTACGCCAACCGACGCGGATGAAATTAGTGTGCGCAGGTGATGAGCAGAAAGTGGTTGGTTTACATTGTATCGGTTTTGCCTCTGATGAAATTCTACAGGGTTTTGGTGTGGCCATGAAAATGGGTGCTACTAAAGCAGATTTTGACAGTTGTATCGCCATTCATCCAACCAGCGCTGAAGAGTTTGTTACTATGCGCTAAAGGTGGCAGGTAGAAGTAATAGGTTAATGAGAACAACCCTCTTATATCAAACTGCAGCGATTAAAAAGCCAATCTACAAGATTGGCTTTTTTATGTTTTGGCTCCCCTTAAATCGCTACCGGTGCTTTAATATTCGCATGGGCATCATAGTTTTCTACAATAAAATCATCGAAATTATATTCGTAAATAGAATCGGGTTTTCTGGCAAATTTCAGCTGCGGCAATGTTTTCGGCTGACGCAGCAACTGCTCCTGAATCTGCTCCATATGATTAGAATAAGCGTGCAGATCGCCAAAACTGACAATCACCTCACCCGGTTCTAAATCACACTGCTGAGCAAGCATATGCACCAGTAAAGATAAACTGGCAATATTGTAGGGCAGGCCAAGGAAAATATCTGAACTGCGAATATAAAGCTGCCCGGAAAGTTTTCCGTTCGCAACATAGAATTGATACAGTAAATGACACGGAGGAAGTGCCATGCGCCCCTCTCTTACATTATCCTGCGGACTGACACTTTCATCGGGCAAATATTCCACATTCCAGCCATGAAATAAAATACGGCGGCTATTGGGGTTGGTTTTTAACGTATTAACCACGTAATCGATCTGATTAATCTCTTTACCGTCTTTGGTTGGCCATGCAGTCCACTGTTTGCCGTATATCGGACCTAATGATCCGTCTTCAGTTGCCCACTCATCCCAAATTTTGACGC
>JBATHQ010000154.1:0-1742 GCA_049667005.1 Psychromonas sp. | reverse complement strand
TCCATCGATACGACTGACCTATTCTCTTTCCGGGCGATTTTAGGGAAATTGTTTTTAACCTCTAATATCATCATCTTTGCTGTAATCATTTTGCTCTCTTTTTTATTGGGTTATATCATCGACCGCTTGATGTTTGTGGACAGTCAATTGGAGCTCACTACAAAAATTGCAGACTCTACAAGCGATGCCGTTGTCATCACCGACCGGAATACCCGTATAACCTATGCGAATAAAGCCTATGAGGAAGCTACCGGGTACCCGATTGAGGAGATCATTGGTTTAAAAACCAGCTATTTCAAGTCTGATAAGCAGGATAAAGCCTTTTATCAGAAAATGTGGCAAGACATCAACGAAACGAATCATTGGGAAGGGATGTTATGGGATAGAAAGAAAGATGGCCTGCTCTGCCCTAAAAAATTAAAGATTATTGCCATCAGAGATAAAAAAAATAAGGAGGTTGATAAATACATAGGGATTTTCACTGATCTGTCGGCCAATAAAATGAAATCGGATACCTTTGAAATGCTTAAGCATGAAGACGGGCAAATTATTATCCCCAATGAAAATATGATGATTGATCTGCTCAACCAAAGTATTAAAAACAAGGATTTTAGCTTCACCATTGTTTACCTGGCCATTGAAAATTTTAATCGTATTGCCAGTTTATTTGATGAAGATAGTCATTATGTTGCTAAAATTTTTATCAGTTTGATTAGACCTTTTCTGCAAGAAGGGGATGTCGTTGCTCAGACCGGGAGAAATCTATTCGCCGTTATTATCGGTATGAAGCATATTCAGGATGGGCCGGAGAAGTTTGTGAAAAACTTCCACAAAGAACTGAGTAAAGTGATAAATATTGATGGACGGGATCTGTTTTTCAAAACCAGGGTCGGAGTTTCTTACTGGCCTCAGGACACCAATGATATAAAAAAATTGTTACTCAATTCTATGATTGCCCTGGAGTGGACAACCCGTCGCCGGGAGTCAGAAATTGCTTTCTTTAACGAGCAGATGATTGCCGAGTTGAATCAGGCAAATGAGATCGAGGGGCAGCTTCGAAAAGCCGTGGAAAATAACGAGCTATCGATGGTTTACCAGCCACAAACTGACATTGACAGTGGCAACATGATAGGTATGGAGGCGCTTGTTCGTTGGCATAATGCAGTGCTGGGGAATGTCTCTCCGGCGGTATTTATTCCCATTGCTGAAAAGAGTCATTTGATGATTGATATCGGCAATTGGATCATTCAGGCTGTTTGTGAAGATCTTAACAAGATTAAGAAGCATTGCTGCATCACCGAGCGAAACTTACGCTGTGCGATCAATATATCTGCGATACAGATGGCAGAGTTCGATTTTGCCAATAAATTTTTTGCTTGTGTTGATGCTAATAATATACAAAGCCATGAGATTGAATTCGAGATCACCGAAAGCTCACTGCTAACTAATGAAAAGAAAAGCATCGAAATTCTTAAAGCCATTAGAGAAAAAGGGATCACGGTCGCGATTGATGATTTTGGCACCGGCTATTCCTCGCTCTCTTATCTTCATACCCTGCCCATTGATAAGATTAAAATCGACCGAAGTTTTATTAAGAATTATCCGGATAATGATGATGGTACGCTGGTCAAAATATTGGTAGAGATGTCTAAAACGTTGCAGATGAAGGTGCTTACAGAAGGCGCAGAAACCAAGGAACAGGTAGATTATTTAAGAGGTATTGGCTGTGATTACATACAAGG
>JBATHQ010000153.1:0-2421 GCA_049667005.1 Psychromonas sp. | reverse complement strand
CGTTGATGCAGTTGAACAAGCAATGATCGGTATTGCGGTCCCTAACCTGACGGGCGGCACTGCGGTAATGAACTCCAATCACCATTTATCTAAGCCGGTATTTATCGGTGAAATCCAAGCCGATGGTCAATTTGAAGTGGTTTGTTCAACACCGGATACTGTGATTGGCGATGCATGGTCAGATTTCCTACCAAGTTCAAAAGACCTGGTGTCTGATTGGACAGCTCCGATTAAGTGCGGCAACTTCAATATAAAAACAGCGAAATGTTCAGGTCAGAACTTCTAAGTTAACGCTAAACATTAAGGTGATTATCGGGGAGGGTTTACCTCCCCTTTCATAAAAGACAGGCAACTGTCAGCTATAACAACGTAATTATCCCCCTCTTTTTACATTTTATATTTTAAATTTAAGGAATACGCATGTTGCGATTATTCTCAATATTCACCCTGTATCTCCTGTCACTGAGTTGTTTCGCGGCTGCGGATGATATTAACAGTGACACGGATCCTGCTTTTTCAACCTTAGTGCAACAGTTGCCGGCTACCAAGCTGAATAAAATGGCTCCCTTAATTGAGAAAATAGCAGCCACATCAGCGCCACAAACGCGTGACCTGTTAAAAAGCCTGTTAAATGGCGAATTATATTATGTGAAAGCCAGCAAGGAAGTGGTTATCGCCACCGCGAATAACCAAAAAGGATATGATTTAACAGCCATTTTGCACGATGCAGAATTAGCCCCAGTGAAAAAATCAGCAATCAGCAAACTCAGAACCAACAATCGCCTGCGCGGACAAATTCGCGATTTATTAGCACAAATAGATTTTACCCACAGTGATAAAAATATTCGTCTGGAAGCGGTCAAACAACTGTTAAATAATCCCAATCAACAAGGTATCGCTTCTGTACAAAAACTGGTTGACGCAGAACAGAACGCCGCTGTGCAGAAAAAAATGCAGGTTGTTTTAGCAATCAATCAGCTTGAAATGGGCGATCCCGCTGAAAAACTGGCTGCGGCCCTGCAATTAAAAGGTAGCCTGGAGCCCGCGGTTAAAAACGCAATGCAAAAGCAGCTGCAAAATCTGCAGCACAGCGACCCGAATCCAGAATTAAAAAAAGTGTTAAGCGATGGCATCGGCAAGATAGAACACTCGCGCACAGTTTACGAAATCATTGAAAATGTCTTTTTTGGCTTAAGTTTAGGCTCGGTTTTATTACTCTCCGCTATCGGACTCGCGATCACCTTCGGTGTGATGGGGGTTATCAATATGGCGCACGGTGAAATGATGATGCTTGGGGCTTATACCACCTATGTGATTCAACAAAGCTTTCCAAATTTAATTGAATATTCACTGTTAATGTCGATTCCCGCGGCTTTTTTAGTGTCCGGTTTAGTCGGTGTATTAATTGAACGTGGTGTGATTCGTTTCTTAAAAGGACGTCCATTAGAAACCTTATTAGCGACCTTCGGTATCAGCTTGATCCTGCAACAGTTAGTGAGAACCATTTTTTCGCCCTTAAACCGTCAGGTTGCAGCACCACAATGGATGACCGGCTCATTAGAGATAAACCCTATTTTTTCGCTTACCTTTAACCGCTTATATATCATTTTATTTTCATTAATGGTGTTCTTTGCTCTGTTACTTATCTTAAAAAAATCCGCATTGGGGTTACATGTGCGCGCCGTTTCCCAGAACCGGGATATGGCACGTTCATTAAGCATAAAAAGTGCCTGGGTAGATGCGATAACATTTGGCTTAGGCTCCGGCATCGCAGGCATTGCCGGGGTAGTCTTAAGTCAGTTGACCAACGTCGGACCAAACCTCGGCCAGGCTTATATTATTGATTCCTTTTTAGTAGTGGTATTCGGAGGTGTAGGTAATTTGTGGGGCACCTTAGTAGCGGCATTATCACTGGGTGCATTTAATAAATTGTTAGAGCCTTCAATGGGCCCGGTGCTGGCAAATATTATCGTATTGGTCGGCTTAGTGTTGTTTATTCAAAAACGGCCTAAAGGATTGTTTCCTCAAAAAGGGAGATCAGCAGAATAATGAAAACTTTACTCGATTCAGGCGTTTTTAAAAAACTAAGCAGTTTACATTTTGTAATCGTTATACTTTTTATTGCAACATTTTATGTAACTGTTTGTAACTTGGCTTTCACTGAAGGACAGTTACTGCACGTCAGTGATTACAGTGTCAGCCTACTGGGTAAATATCTGTGCTATGCCTTGCTCGCGCTGGCCGTGGATTTAGTGTGGGGATATTGTGGCATTCTCAGCCTCGGACACGGTGCTTTTTTTGCCCTTGGCGGTTATGCCATGGGCATGTATCTGATGCGTCAGATTGGTGACCGAGGCGTGTATGGTAACCCGGAATTACCGGATTTTATGGTCTTCTTAAACTGGACCGAACTTCCCTGGT
>JBATHQ010000152.1:0-2950 GCA_049667005.1 Psychromonas sp. | reverse complement strand
TGGTGATGATTTCGTTACCATCAATAAGAATAAAGTTTGCAGCCCCAGTTTCCTGCACATCGCCATTAGGACAAAATAATACCTGATCAGCCTGTACATCTTTTTGCGCTTTTTTAATATGCGGCAGAGCACTTGCGTAGTTACCACCACTTTTAACGACGCCCATATGCGGAGCACAACGCATCCCTTCTTCATCCAGCAATATACGTAGTGCTTTTGATTTTCCTGAAAAGTAGTCGCCAACTGGCGATAATAAGATATATAACATGGATGAAACGGTTGCAGTTGCTGCTTTACCAATTGCAGGCTCGATACCAATATGCGTTGGCCGGATATACATAGATCCTGGCGGCTCTGGTACGTCGGAAGCAAAACGGCTAACGATGTCAATAATCATCTGTTGTACTTGCTGTTTATCGACTTTCGGCATGCTGAGTAGATCGCTGCTCTGCGCTAAACGGGCTATATTGGCATCCATGCGAAATATTTTCACCGAGCCATCCGCATGTTTAAATGCTTTTAGACCTTCAAAACATGTGCTTGAATAATGTAGAACGTGAGCACCAGGGTGAAGCTTAATACTTTCTGATGTAACGATTTCTGCTGTTTTCCAACCCGAACCGTCATTTTCGGTAAGTGACATTTCAGGCATAAAAACGGTACCAAATGCGGTCATAAAAATTTTCCTATCGTTATTATTGGGTAAGTAAATACATTTGTGGGGAGCATCTTAGTCCAACTTATAGTTATCTTTTGTGTATATAGCTAATCTGTTTTAATCTGCATTGTGAAGCTGTGTCGATAAATCTGAAATGTGCCAGCAAATGAGAATATTAGATTACAATAAAGTCGATCCACTGTGAATAAAAAACAAAGAAAAAATGATTGATCCAGTTTCCACGCAATATTGATAAATTATTACGTTAGTATTTTTTATCAAAGATCGTTGGGAATGGCCAATCGGATGGAGGCTATGGCTGTTTATTGTTATATATCAATATTACTTGAAGATGCTGTGTCAGGCGTAAGCTTTGAATTTGCATCTTGAAGTAGTGTGGCTACAACAACTGCTGACAAAGGGATCTATTCCAATTATACTTTTCATCTCTCCACTCTAACTCGTAGAGTGCCTTGAAATCCCTATAAAATTACTGATTGTTATCTATGGCAGCACAAATGAAAAAATTGGCGAAGGAAACCGCCATTTACGGAGTAAGCAGCATATTCGGGAAATTTCTGAATTGGATGTTAGTTCCGTTGTACACCTATATCCTCGCAAGCTCTGCAGAATATGGCGTCGTTACCAATCTTTATGCCTGGGTAGCTTTGCTGTTAGTGATGCTCACCTACGGCATGGAAACCGGTTATTTCCGTTTTGCCAACAAAAATGCCGATGATGCGGGCAAGGTTTACAGCACTACGCTGATAACGGTTGGATTCACCTCGTTATTATTTGCAATTGTCTGTCTCTTATTTTCGCAATCTGTTGCTACCGCGATGGGCTACGCAAGTCATCCTGAATATATTTCCATGCTGGGAATAATAGTAGCAATGGACGCTTTTGGATCTATTCCATTCGCCTATTTACGTTACAAAAATCGGGCAATAAAATTCGCAGCATTGAAGTTTTTTATGATATTGACCAATATCATTTTTAATCTTTTTTTCCTGTTAGCATGTCCGTGGCTAGCTACCCACTCGCCTGAACTTATAAACTGGTTTTACAATCCAGACTATGGGGTGGGTTATGTGTTTGTTGCCAATCTGCTTTCAACAACCCTGGTGACGATTGCTTTATTACCTGATGTGTTTGTCGTTAAATGCCAGTTTGATAAAGTTTTGCTCAAAAAAATGCTTCAATATTCACTGCCATTACTAATTTTAGGCGTAGCAGGAATCATGAATCAAACACTTGATAAAATTCTATTCCCATTTTTAATGCCCGGAGAAGAGGGCGCTGCAGAACTTGGGATTTATGGCGCAACGTCAAAAATAGCGATGGTAATGTTGATGTTTACTCAAGCATTCCGTTATGCATACGAACCCTTTATCTTTGCTCAACACAAAGATAAAAACAGTCTGGCAGCATATGCCGATGCGATGAAGTATTTTGTCATCATCTCGTTGCTCATTTTTTTAGGGATGGTGCTTTATCTCGATATCTTCAAATATATCATTCAACGTGATTACTGGCCCGGACTAAATGTCGTACCGATTGTGTTGTTTTCTTTTATTTTTCAAGGCATCTTTTTTAATCTATCACTGTGGTACAAGCTGACCGATAAAACCATGTATGGGGCGTGGTTTTCATTGCTGGGCACCATTATAATTGTGGCAATAAATGTCATATTTGTACCGGCCTACAGTTATATGGGAAGTGCCTGGGCCGCTTTTATATGTTATTTTGTGGTGATGGTTGTATCCTATTATTTCGGACAGAAATATATGCCAATTAAGTACGATTTGAAATCAATCGGACTTTATACGGTTGTAACACTCGGCCTATACGGTGTAAGTATTTTTATAAAAACCGATCATACAATACTAGATCTAGTCTTAAAATCAGCCTTAATGCTGGTCTTTTTAGTGTTGATGGTGAAAAGAGATTTGCCTTTGAAAGCGATACCGTTGATTAATCGTTATTGCAAATAAAATTCGTGATTCACAGAGGCAGTTATCGTTAAAAATTCAATTGTATTTTTGTAATGCACTTGCTGTGCATCGACACCGGAATCCCGCCTTTAGGCGGGCAATAACAATAATATCCGCTTTGTGCGCATAGCGGATATTATGGCCGTCAATTCATGCTTTCCCACACTTGCTTTTCCCACAATCGAGCAGAAACATTGTTCATTTATGCTTGTTAAAATGAATGCTAGTTAGGCATAAAACTACGTTTCAGTCTTGGATATTGATTTGATTCGTAACATCCTGTTCTTCACCACTGCGT
>JBATHQ010000151.1:0-3184 GCA_049667005.1 Psychromonas sp. | reverse complement strand
CTTGTAAGTCGATTGCCAAGAAGTGCTGAAGAACAGGACGTTCTTAATTAAATCAACAACAAAGACTAAAACGAAGTAATATGTCTAACTAGCATTCATTTTAACAAGCATAAATAACTGTAAAATTAATGAATTTGCTGTTATTCGGTAACTAATGTCTCAACACGGTAAAAACCCTGACCATCTTCACCTAATTTTTCCGCTAAAAACGGCAAGGATTCCTGCATCTCATTTTTTAATGTCCATGGCGGATTGATGACGATCATACCGCTGGAGGTCATGCCGATCTCATCGGAGTCGGAACGAATGCCCAACTCAAACAGCTGAATATTCTTAATACCCGATGCGATTAATGCTTTTTCCATTTTATTTATCGTCAGACGATTCACCACCGGATACCACAACGCATAAGTACCTGTTGCAAAACGTTTAACCGCCTGTATCAAGGTTTCAACCACCTGCTGGTATTCGCTTTTAATTTCATATGAGGGGTCGATTAAAATAAAACCGCGGCGTTCAACGGGCGGCATATTGGCAATAAGCCCTTTTAAACCATCACTTTTAGCGATCTGAATTTTGCGGTTTCCCGCGAAGTTTTCACTCATCTTGATGAACTCATTCGGATGCAGTTCAAATAAACATAAGCGGTCAATATCGCGTAACATCTGCACCGCAATACTCGGCGAGCCGGGATAATACTGCAACTTGCTTTGCGCGTTAAATTCAACGACCTGTTCCATATAACGAGCCACGGCTGCGGGCAGATCTTTGCGCCCCCATAACGGCATAATGCCATTATTAAACTCTTGTGTTTTTAACGCTTCCGATGAGTTTAATGAGTAAGCCCCGCAACCGGCATGGGTATCGAGGTAACAAAAAGCTTTCTCTTTTTTGAGCATGTAGTCAATGATCGAGGTGGCAACCGTGTGCTTTAACACATCTGCGAAATTACCTGCATGAAAAGAATGGCGATAGCTGAGCACAAAAAACTCCAAAAATATAGACGGGATAGGCCGCGCAGTATACATAAAACTGTCTAAAATTGCGCTAAAAAATAAGAGTCTATCGCAGCGCTATCATGTTATTATTAACGACTCATTTATTTTTACCTACGGCCTTAACAATGCAGTCTGATGCCTTAAACTCCCTGGAAAAACGCACCGCTATTTCGCTTTCAGTGGTTTTTGCTTTGCGTATGTTAGGTCTGTTTATGATCATGCCGGTTTTTGCCATTTACGGGCAAGATCTTATCGGTTACTCGCCAATCTGGGTCGGGTTTGCCATTGGTGCCTATGGGTTAACTCAGGCGTTATTGCAAATTCCCGCCGGCATGCTGTCGGACAAATTTGGCCGTCGTCCGGTTATTTTCGCCGGTTTACTTATCTTCGCCATCGGTAGCCTGATAGCGGCATGTTCACAAAGCGTGTATGGGGTAACGGCCGGACGGGCAATTCAAGGAGCGGGTGCCATTGCCAGTGCAGTATTAGCCCTGGCGGCTGATGTTACCCGTGAGGAGCAGCGTCCCAAGGCGATGGCTATGATCGGTATCAGCATTGGTCTTGCTTTCGCGATGGCAATGGTGGCTGGCCCCATTTTAGCCCCGATCATTGGTTTACAGGGGTTATTCTTTATTACCGCAGTCGGCGCACTTTTGGGGATTGCGATCGTACATTTCAACGTCCCGCATGTTGTCAGTAAGGCCCCGAAAGGCGAAACTATTGCGATTCCCGCTCTGCTGGGCAAGCTGGTCAAAGACCCGCAGCTGTTACGTTTAGATTGTGGTATCTTTATTCTGCACATGGCGCTCACGGCAATGTTTGTTGTTTTACCTTTACAGCTGCAAAACATGCACTTACCGGCAGCGCAACATTGGCACTTATATCTACCGGCATTATTAATTTCATTTATTTTAATCATCCCGATGCTGATTGTGGCAGCCCGTAAACGCATGAATAAACAGTTCTACTTATTTGCCATTTTGTTAATGGCCTTCAGCTTAATCGCAATGTCTCTTAATTCTCAATCACTTATATTGATGTTTGTTTTTATTTTATTGTATTTTACCGCGTTTAATTTTTTAGAAGCATCACTGCCCGCATTTATCTCCATGCTTTCTCCGGCGGGTGCAAAAGGCAGTGCCATGGGGATCTATAGCATGGCGCAGTTTTTAGGTGCTTTTTTTGGTGGTATTATAGGGGGATTATCCTATAAACTACTTGGCAGTAGCGGCTTGTTTTTATTTTTAGCCGGATTAATGATGGTTTGGTTTTTGATTTCAACGGGCATGGATAATCCCAGTAAAGTACGTACCCATACCATGACCGCATTAATCAAAGATGAAACTCATGCGCAGTTGATAACTGAGCAACTAATCACCTTGGACGGTGTCTTAGAAGTAGTAATGATTATTGAAGATCAAACAGTTTATATCAAAGTAAATAACCAAGTCTTTGCACTGAAAAAAGCGAAAGAAATTTTAGCAAACACTTAATACATATATCATTTAGCAGTAAGCGGAGCAAAAACATGTTTAACCGAAGTGTAAACAAAGTAGTATTAGTCGGCAATCTAGGTAAAGATCCGGAAATGCGTTATATGCCAAATGGCGGCGCAGTGGCAAACTTGGCACTGGCAACAACAGAAAGCTGGAAAGATAAACAGACTGGCGAACGTAAAGATAAAACAGAGTGGCACCGCCTGACGGTCTTTAACCGCCTCGGTGAAATGTGCGGTGAATACCTTAAAAAAGGTGCAAAAATTTACGTTGAAGGTAAGTTGCAAACACGTAAATGGCAGGGGCAAGACGGGCAGGATCGTTACACAACTGAAATTGTTGTTTCTGAAATCCAAATGATGGATTCACGTAACCCGTCGCATAATGATGCGTCAGCGTACCCGGATAACGCGCCACAAGATCATTCGCAGCAGCCGTCGCAGCAAACCTGGGGTAGCGCACCGCAGCAGGCACCTGCGCAGCAGCCAAAACCACAAATGGCGCCAGCTTATAAGCCACAGGCTCCAGCACCACGCCCGCAAGCACCACGTCCAGCGGCACCACAGCAGCAGGCTCCGAGCCAGTACAATGAACCATCAATGGATTTTGATGACGATATTCCGTTCTAACCAACTTTTGAAGTGTCAATTTAGTCACATAAATAACAACTAACCCAGCGTAATTGCTGGG
>JBATHQ010000150.1:0-4510 GCA_049667005.1 Psychromonas sp. | reverse complement strand
TACAGGGGTGAGTATCGGCACAGGCATTAAGCAGATCAGGGAAAATATGCTGCTTAATAATAATAGCAATAATGGCTAAACAATCATCAAGATGGATCAGATTCACTGCGGCATCTGCAAGCCTGATCGGCTTACCTGTCGCAAAAAATCGTCCAGGATGCCGTTTGCCACCGACTAAGCCCGAAAAGCGTAATATAGTGCTTTTAAAATATCTATTTTGCTGAAATAACGCTTCAATCTCTAACAGCGGGTGACTGCTGATATCTAATGGTTGTGATTCGCTGCACAGGCCGCTTTGTTCAGGGTATACCGATGTGGAACTGATAAATAAAACCTCTTTAACATGCGTTTTTTCAATCTCTGCAATTAGATTTTTAAAAGCGTTAATATTTTTGCCTGTCACATTGATAATTAAGGTTTCTGCCTGTAAAAACGGCGCTATATTTTCGTTCAAGTTTTCAATATCAATAATAAACGGCCGTAATCCTGCGGATCTCAACTGCTCAGCTTTTTCTTCTGAACGGGTAGAAATATTAACAACCTCAAACTCTGATTTTAATTGTTTTGCCAACGGAAAACCTAACCATCCGCTGCCTAATATACTGATACTCTTATTCATTTTTTATGACCTTTACCAGCACAAATCTGCCCTTTTTTACGCAACTTACTGTTGTTTAATATTTTTATTTTTTGCTCTTGATCTGCCTGCCCCCAACGGGATATTTCAGCCAGACTGCGAAAACAGCCCTGACAAATGTTATCTTTATTCAGTGAACACGCTGCAATACAAGGCGAATCGATATTACTCATGCTGTTAATCTCGCGTATAAAAAGTAAAATTTTGATGTTAACAACTCTTCAGTTACACTGCCTGACTGTTAACAACACAGTGACAAAATCATAACAAAAAGAGGTGTACAATGTTCATCATTCGTTGGATTTTAGGCCGAATTATTTTATTACTTAACTTTATATTTACTCCCAGAAAGCGTAAACGGAACATTCAGGATCAAGCGCAAGTCGATGCGCAAACAGAAAATATGCAGCTTTATCAATATAAAGCATGCCCATTCTGCGTAAAAGTTCGTCGGGTAATGCGCCGTCAGGCTCTAAATATCAATACGATAGATGCCAAGCAAGCGGTTCATAAAGCAGTTTTGGAAAGCCAGGGAGGCAAAATACAAGTCCCCTGTTTACGTATTGAAGAAAATCAGAAAGTGATTTGGTTATATGAGTCATCAGCAATCATCGCGCATTTAAATTCGCGCTTTGCTTAAAAAAAATGGCTAACGGGTATTTACCGTTAGCCATAAGTTATCGCTGAATTATGCCTTGGAGAAGGTATAAGTACGGTATCCACCAAGCAGATTGCGCGCCTTATAACCATTGTTAGCTAGTTGACGGTATGCAACGTTACCGCGTAAACCAACAGCACAGAAAACAATGATCTCTTTATCTTTCGGAAGCTCACCCATGCGCTGACGAAGTTCATCCACAGGAATATTGATAGCCCCTTCTAAGGTACCAAGATTCTCGATTTCCGCTGCGGTTCTAACGTCAAGAAGAAGTTGAGCATCGGTCAGCGTATCCAGTTCATCAAAATGGATACCTTTTAAATCGCCGTTTTCAATATTAATCGCAACAAAAGCTGCTTGGTTGATTACATCTTTTGCGCTGCCGTAAGGTGGCGCATAAGTCAGCTCAAGGTGTTGCAGTTGGTCAATCGTCATCCCAGCGCGCTGTGCAACGGCCATAATATCGATACGTTTATCGACGCCATCTTTACCCGCGGCCTGAGCACCAAGAATTTTCTTACTATCCGGGCAATAGAGCATCTTAAATGAAACAATTTCTGCACCGGGGTAATAGCTTGCATGGCTGGCGACATGAACATACACTTTTTTATAGGCAATACCTTCACGTTTCAGGGTTTTCTCATTCTTGCCGGTAGAAGCGATTGCTAAATCAAAGATCTTACATATTGCAGTACCTTGAGTGCCCTGATAAGTTTCATCGCGACCAAAAATATTGTTTGCAACCATACGCCCCTGACGGTTAGCCGGACCTGCTAGTGGAACAATAGTCGCTTTACCGGTAACAAAATCCGCTTCTTCGACTGCATCACCTACCGCATAGATTGAAGGATCGCTACTCTGCATGCTCGGGTTCGTCCAGATTCCGCCAAGATCGCCAATTTTCAGACCGGCCTCCTTAGCCAGCTTAATTTCAGGACGTACGCCAATTGCCATTACCAGTATTTCTGTTTTAATTGTATCGCCATTACTCAAAGTAAGGCTGAGGGAACCTTGAATATGCGCATGCGCTTCAGACTCTCCACTTTCTAAATTCGGGACATGTGGTTCTTGATGGTACTCGACGGCTTTAAGTGCGACACCTAAGCGCAGATCAACACCCTGGCTCTTAATCTCTGCATGCGCAAAACCGGCCATCTCACGATCTACAGGCGTCATTACCTGATCCGCAAGTTCGATAAGTGTGGTTTTAATTCCCAGCTGATGAAAAGCCTCCATCACCTCCAATCCGATAAAACCACCACCAACAACAGTGGCATGTTCAGGGCGATTCATCTTAATGGTATTAAGAATTTTATCCATATCAGGAATATTACGCAAAGAGTGTGTAATAGGGTTATCTATTCCAGGGATTGGCGGAACAATGGGTCCGGCGCCAGGGCTTAACACTAGAAAATCGTAACTCTCGCTGTATTCTGACCCGTCGAGCAGGTTCTTAACCGTAACCGATTTGTTTTCTTTATCGATACTGATCACTTCACTCATAATACGCACATCAACATTGAAACGTGCCAGGAAGCTTTGTGGTGTCTGCAGAAGCAGATTACTTCTTTCTGTAATGTCACCGCCAATGTGGTAGGGTAATCCGCAGTTCGCGAAAGAAACGAACTCTCCACGTTCAAACATTATTATTTCTGCGTCTTCACTTAAGCGTCTGGCACGGGCAGCCGCAGATGCACCACCAGCCACACCACCGATTATTACTATTTTTGTCATTATGAACTCCATTAAGTTTAAAAAAGAGAATAAGAAAGTGGTCTGTTAATTATTCAACAAAATCACTTTCTAAGTTAATAAATTATGTATTTTTATCTATACGGCCGAGACGATGCCGACAACCGTAATGCTTTCTCAGGCAAGCAAGAATCCAATTTACATAGATGTAAAAAATTAACAGCATGTCCCTAGCTCAGTCACCCAGTAATTTTTCTACTCAGTTAGCGCCAAGCATATATTTTCCGGTAATTTCAAGCTGCGAGCTGCGAGTTGAAAATACCTAATAATTTTCATTGCCCTAGCTACTTGCAACCAAATTTTTTTACTAAAAAAGTGGCCGGACAAATTCCGGTAAAAGCACTCTGCAGCAAATTCAGGCCAATAAATACGGTGAACCAGATAAAGCCGGGATGAACAAATTGAGTTAATATAGCGGAAATTAAAATCATAGAGCCCGCTACTATTCTAACGCCGTTTTCAATCGTCATTTTTTGCTCCTCGCTAACTACATCGATGAAAATATTATAATAAAACAAATTAGCAAATGCTAATAAAAAACAAACTAATTTAGCTATTGATTATTAATTAACAGCTAGGTAAAATTATTTATATAACAATACAGGAATGAATAATGAGTGAATTATCGCAAATACATGAGAAAGCAGGTGAAGTAAGTGAGTTACTAAAATTAATGGCTCACGCAGATCGTATGGTTGTTTTATGTTTATTATCCGATGGCGAAATGGGTGTTTCAGAGTTACGAGAGCACACACAATTAAGCCAGTCCGCGTTTTCCCAACACCTTGCCGTGTTAAGAAAAAATCATCTCGTTAAGATAAGAAAAGAGTCGCAGCAGGTATTTTATTCTATTGCAGATCCGCGTGTTAGTTTGCTACTGCGCTCATTACAACAAGCTTTTTGTCCCAGCGATGAGTAACTGTCATTAAAGAACCTACTATACAGTTAAAGATATGACCTTTTTACTGTTGGTTAATCCCATCTAATTTCATTAAATATTATTGGAGCCCTTTATGGAAAATTTTACCCCCTGGTCAGCACTGGCCGGAGGCGCACTACTTGGCCTTTCTGCTGCACTACTTATGTTATTCAGCGGAAAAATAGCGGGTATAAGCGGTATTATTGCAGGTTTATTAAATCCCCAGAAAAACGAATTCAGTTGGAGAGTCGCTTTTTTGACGGGCATGATAAGCAGTTTATTAATTGTCGCGCCTCTGGGGTTTACATTACCTGATACTAGTGGTCAATCTATACTGCTCGTTTGTATCGCAGGTGCACTGGTTGGTTTCGGCACGCGTCTGGGCAATGGCTGCACAAGCGGGCATGGAATTATCGGCATGGGTAGATTTTCAAAGCGATCCATTTTTGCCACTATCGCGTTTATGGGATCGGCATTTCTAATGGTTTTTGTACGCAGTTTATTCGGAGGCCTTTAAAATGAACAAGTCAAAATTAGTCCGTAT
>JBATHQ010000149.1:0-15538 GCA_049667005.1 Psychromonas sp. | reverse complement strand
CTTTCGTCGGGAATAAACGGCACTTCTAATTCACTCAAAGATTTGTATTCAAACTTTTTGTGAATAGCGTCAATCCATTTTTTAGCTCTGGGCAGTAATTGTCGATCGTCCGACTGCATTCTGCCGCGCGTAACAAGAATACCCATATCTGCGCCCAAATAACCGTATTCGCCTTCACCATATATGCGCAGGTAAAACGCATCATCTTCATCATCGACATTGGTCCAGTCTATACTCTTACGCACAAAACTAATCTCACCATCGTCATCCATCAGCCAGATGCCTGATTGCGGAGCCTTGGTAATTAAACGAACTTCATCATCAGTTTGTTTCAATACCAGTTGTGTCCAGCTGCCAAAGTCAGCCAATCGATCTTGAATCTGCTGAATGTCTACCTCAAAATCGACATCCATAAATTCCAGCAGGTGGAACAACATTAAAGGTGCACCACCATATTTTGACGTTACCAGGTTTGTTAACGGGCTAGCTCCACTGATCCTAGGATTGATTTCACCCAAATAAACTTCACCGTCATCGGTATCGACAAGGTAGTCGAAGCAGAAAACACCACGATAGCCATTTTCATAGAGCTTGTCGCCCATTGCCTTGACCATTTTGATAATCTTATCGCGCTGCGAGCCTTTCAGCAGCTCTGGAAATATATCGTTTCCACACCAGCCGCCCTTGTAGGGTGTCAGCTCAGCATAACCGGTAATGTCCGTTTGTAATGGACCGACCAGCGTGCCGCAACGGGTGGCTACGGCTTCAACTGTGCCTGGCACATGATTGATATACTTCATTATTTTCAGTTTTTCACCGATAATTTTAGCAGCGTGTTTATCCCAATCCTGCTCGTTTCTAATAAAAAAGGTTGTTTTACCCGAGTCACCATAAGGAGTCTGCACAACCAGATTATCGCCGAGCTTGCTATTGGCTGACAATTCCTGAAGCTCCTGATAAGTAGACGCGGTTACATCAACCAGGTTAGGTGCACTGGGTACACCCGCTTCATCCGCCATCTGCGTAGTGACTATCTTGGAATCAATGTGTTTGCGCAGACTTGCCGGAGGTAAGGCAATTTCTAAGCCGAGGCTCTTGGCAATTTCTTCGGTTTTTTCGTCAAACATCACGGTGAGTATTTTTCCGCCCTTACCATTAGCCTCGAATTGATCCATGGTTTCCTTGTGGCTCAATAAATAGTTAACCATCTCTTCCATCGACTGGAACTCACGTTCACCTTCCAGCTTCGGGTTAAGCATGCGAAAATGCTCACCGTCAAATGAATCAAAATAGGTGATGTATTTAAAATTTCGCACCCATTGGGACAGGCCTAGAATGTTGTAGGCTGTGGGAGATATAAAATAGATCGGTGTGCTGTTCTTTTGAAAAAATCTATAAATATCAGACAGGCCTTGCAGTTTATCGGTCTTATCCATGTTCAGTTCCTTATTGTTCACCATCGTGTTGTGTGTTTTTGCTAACTCATTTACGGCCCGCAGGCCTTTTTTTAGAAAACGTCGACATATGTCATAAACAGTCAATGCCGTTTTGTTTAAAAGCCCTTCCATTCGATCTTTCCTTTTTTTCAATATAGTTACCTCGGTTATACACAACCAAAAGTTATGCTGCCGGGTAAAATATATGAACTTCCTGTTCAGTAAATTCATCAAACGATAAGGTTAAACTGTGCGTCGGCCACAAATAATTAACCTTACCTTCTTTGGGTAAATAAGCCGCCGTATACAAAGTGCCTGACTGGTACGTTTGATGCGGGCGGTAAATAGGTGGCAGTAAAAACTGCACTGTTATTTCTTGTATAGATTGCTGATAATACAATCCAATTTGATTTAACGCGTTAAGACGTGTTTTTGAATCTGCAAGAAAAAGTGTTTCCTGACCATCAGCGTCTTGATGATTGGTGGATGTGGTTGCATCGCTAACACAGAGATCCCTATCAGGTGCTATAAATAACGTAGCGTGCTCACCTGTCTTATCGAGCAAGGCAATATTGTAGTCAAGATGGACGGGAATGCGTTTGAATGCCTTAATTGCTTCCTCGACTGTACCGCATGTCTCAAGCACATAACGTAAAACGATCGTAATGCCAAAACCGTCTCCCTGTACAAAGCGGCCTCCGTAAGCGATCGAAACTGCCAGTCCGGAATCGTTGATACCATCCAGCGCGCCCCACACGCAATCGGACATAGCAATAACGCTTTTACCCAGCCACTGGCTATGCATAATTGTGCCTTCGCAGAGCATAGGTGGAAAATCATAATTACGAATAAGCGCATCCTCTTCGCCTTTAAGGATCAGTTGCGAGCAACCGGAATAAAAAGGCGGTGGCCGATAAAGGCTTAAAAAACGAGACTTTATATCGTCAGCGTCGAGTAACGCCAGCATCTGTTCGTACACAGGAAACAGCTCAGGCATATATTTTTTCAGCGCGGTCACACACTCCAGATAAGTTGGTCTTGCCGCTTCACCCTCATCCAGGTACCAGGCACGATAGGCAGGCCAGTTTTTTTCAAACAACTGCTTAAATTTTTCACCGGGCGTCGTTTCTTTGATAACCTCAAATTTCAAATTTTCCACTTAAGTGCATCCTCCCGAAAAAAATGTTTTAACATCTCTAAATGAGCCATCATTCGCTGCGCCCAGTCTCTGTATTGAAGTGTACAAATGAATTAGCCCTTAAAAAGACAATCCTGCGTTTAACATGCTTTTGCTGATTCCCGCCCGCTCATTACCGGAGAGTTATCCCAGCCGATCAAGGATTCTAAACCTTCTGCTAAATTCAATATTGCCGCATCAGTTCCTACAGGGCCGGTCAGTTGCAGCGAGATCGGCAGGCCTTTGTCTCCTAGCCCCATTGGCAGGGCGCAGGCCGGCATACCGGTCAGGTTGGCATCATAGAGAAAACTAGCCCAATCCAGCCAGGGATACTCAACAGATGCGTCACCAATAGTTTCCGGGTGGCGCAGGTTATTTTTAAAAGCTTCCAGGCCAAGTGTCGGGGTGATAAAAAATTGTGTGCCAGCTCGCTCGAACATAGCCATATAAGCGTCATAAACGGTTTTTCGATGCCACTCAGCAAGGTTAAATTCTTCAGTTGCCAGACTGGAAGCAAATTCCATCATCTCCCGAGTACTCTCTTCTATCCCCTCTAAGGGAGCAGACTTCTGTTTTTGAAAACTCCACGAATCATAGTGAGCGGTTGTCACCCAGGTCATTACTGAAGAGGGTAAATTCGGCTGATCGTAGATAATAACAGCGCCTGCCGACGCTAACATTGCCACTACGTTGCGAAAGGTCTGACGCACATCCTCATCAAGGGGCGCAAACCCCAGATCTTCAGAGACAATAATTTTTTGTCCAAGCAAACTTGCTGGCCACGTCCCCGTCGTTGTCAGATAGTCCAGATGATCATGTTCAGCGTTGTTGGCAACTAAAACGGAATACATCAAACGTGCATCAGCGACACTGCGGGCCATCGGACCGTAGGCGACCAGTGTACTCCATGCAGGAAAGCCGGGTTCTCTGGGGACAGCTCTAAAGGAGGGTTTAAAACCGACAATGCCGCAAAAGGCCGCCGGAATACGGATCGAACCACCACCATCCCCCCCCAGCGCCAGACTGCCAGCGCCAGCGGCGACGGCAGCACCTGCGCCGCCCGATGATCCGCCGCAGGTATACTCGGTATTCCAGGGATTTGCGGTAAGACCGTAGAATTCCGAGGTGGTAGTTCCCGTCAAACTGAATTCAGGGCAGGTTGTCTTGGCAAAAATAACGGCTCCGGCCTCTTCGAGGCGTTTAACGGCCGCACAAGTTTCTTCAGGAATAAAATCAGCTAGTGACCGTGATCCATTGGCACAGGGCACGCCCGCTAACCATTGAGAATCTTTGATGGTAATTGGCAAACCACATAGCGGCCCGCCAAGCCCCTCCGCCAGTAATTTATCGGCGGCGGCGGCCGCTTCGCTGGCTCTATCGTAGAGGGTTATCGCAAAAGGATTGCAAGTTTCAGCAACTTTTTCAGAATGCTGAATGGTAATTTCCAGCAGTTCTTTAGCTGAAATACGACCTTCTTTCAGCTCTTTGACAAGCTCGACAGCTGATTTCTCAATTATATTCATCTAATTTCTCTTCTTTTATTCAAGGGCTCCGTAAGTTGGGGAGTACGACTGCTTGTCCCCCTACTTACGGAAAATAACGTCCATGGGTATAGTGTTTTACTTTCCTGCGATTAATACAGCAGCTAACTCATGACTTTATTCGGTAACCACAACACCAAATCAGGAAAGAGCATACAGATGATCAATACCAGGAGTTGTACAAGAATAAAGGGGGTCACTGACTTGTAGATATCCATCATGGTGATCCCTTTTGGAGCAATCCCTTTTAAATAAAACAGCGCGAAACCATAGGGGGGAGTTTGTACGGCAATCACGATATTTAGAATCATTAATACACCGAACCAGATAGGATCATAACCCAGAGCAACAGCAACAGGGGTAAAGATCGGCGCACACATCAGGACGATAATAAATTCATCAATAATAAAACCAAGCAATAACATAATAACCTGGAACATGATTATCACGACAATAGGTGGAACATCTAAGCCTGTCGCAAAACCTGCTACCATACTTTGCACACCCATTAACAGGTGGAAATTACTAAATACGGACGCACCTAAAATTATCCACATCGCCACACTCACTAAGATAGACGTTTGCAGACCGGCCTTGATCATAATAGAAGGTTTAAAACGTTTAAATAAAATAGCGAGAATAATAGCCCCAACCACACCAATCGCGCCTGACTCTGTTGGTGTCGCAATCCCCATGATAATACTGCCCAGCACGGCGACAATTAATAAAAATGAAGAAAAACCATCGCGAATTGTTTTAAACAACTCATAACCTTTTGGAATTTGAATATCGTTTTCGACATCCAAAGGTGCTTTTTCTGGATTGAGCTTACAGGTGATCACCACATAGCTGATAATTAAGACAATGGTTATTAATGCCGGGATCATAGCGGCTAAAAACATTCGCCCCACTGAGTTTTGCGTTGCTGCAGCAAACATGATCATCGGGATACTCGGCGGAATCAAAATACCTAATGATCCCCCGGCCATAATAACCCCAAGCGCCAGACGCTTATCATAACCACGTTCGAGCATCGGCTTAAGCGCAATACTACTTGATGTCATAATACCCGCGCCGATAATGCCGACCATTGCACCAATCATGGAGCAGACACCAACGACACTGATTGCTAATGAACCGCGCACCCGGCCAATCACTAACTGACTGGCATTAAACATCGCATCACCAATGCCCGAGCGGGTCAGAATCTGTCCCATATAGATATACAAGGGAATGGCTAACAGGATAAAGTTAAAAAATGTGCCTTCGACCGTGCTGGGAATAACATTAAAAAGCGCTTCACCCCAGACTAAATAACCGACACCCATCGCGATTCCCGCCAGTGCTAAACCGACCTGCGCGCCTAATGCAAAAGCAACGAGGATACACACTAGTAAAATAGTGGTTAATAATTCAATCTGCATAGTTAGATCCTCTTTTTTCCTGATGTTTAGCGAGTTTCTCTGCGTGTTCCAACTCTACTTCTTCATGGTGTTTATCAAGCACCTCGTCAAAATCCAGATAATCATTTGCCTCTCCACGTGACTGACTTTTTTGGAAAAAGTCAGTTAAAAAGACAGACAACCCTGTCAGATGCAAACTGCGCAATATGGCTAGCACAGGTTTTTTTGCTGATTCGGCAGCCAGTTCCTGTTTAGAGAAAAGTGCTCTGCGGGTGAAAAGGTAATAAATATTTTCAATTAATTCAGCTGAATACTCAGCAATAAAAATAACAGCTGAGACAGTCATCATCAGCCAAAAATGATAAACTTGTGGTGCCCACTCACTTTTGGTTCGGTAACCAAATTGCAGGCTTTCGCTAAACTTCTCAAAACTCATCTTCGCCAGCAAGACTAAAAAACCGACTGCCAGAATAATGGTCAGCAGATTGAAGATGCTGCGCACATATTTAGGTACAATTAGATAGATTATATCGACATTGATATGTGATTTTTTCTGTTGTGCGTAAGCACCGCCCAGTGCGGAGATATAACCGAATAAAAACAGTGAAGTATCGTAGACCCAAATGGTAGGGGAGCCTAAGATGTAGCGGGCAAACACTTCGAAAGCAACAAGGCCGGCTAATATAGGCAGTAAAACAGGTACAGCTCGCCCGACTAGCTTCACACTGTAACGTACAAAACGGCAATATCCCTTTAATAATTGTTCAATCATACTGTGCTCCTTAACTTAATAAAGGTGAGCGTTCAGGCTCACCCTTTATCAGTTAATGATTGTTATTTGTTTAAAATATCAACAAGTTCTTGCGAATACTTATCTTGCTCTGCATAGAATTTAGCTAAAGACTCGCCCGCTTCTTTCCATGCTTTTTTATCCGCTTCTGAAGGAGCAGGACTCCATAACAATCCTTTTGCTTCCATATCAGCAACCGCTTCTGATTCCCATAGGATTGACTTAGTCATCTGCTCCTGTGAATGGATAGTTGTCGCTGCACTGACAATTGCCTGCAGATCCGGTGTTAACTTATCCCATGCTTTTTGATTCACAACGATCGGTAAAACTTGTGCACCTGCAAGCGGTTGCGGGTACATATATTTTGCAACTTCCACATGGTTACCATCACGGTGATCAATCATATTTGAACCGATAGAGCCATCAATAACACCCGTTGCCAGTGAGGTATAAATTTCACCCCATGCCAGTGATACCGGTGATGCACCTAAGTTACGCAGGAATTTACCGTAAGCACCCGGAGCACGAATCTTCATGCCTTTAAAATCTTCAACCGATTTGATCTCATTTTTAGTAATGATATAAACAGGCGGTTGAATATAAGGGTCAAGCCATACCAGACCCTGTTCGCCGTATGCCTTTTTAATACCTCAGCCCAGCCTTTTTCATGGAAAAGTGTTGATAACTCGCCCACATCAGAAGTGCCGCCAGGCAGACCAATTTCTACAATACCTGCCGGTAATTCACCTGCATGCATCGATTGAAATGGCGCGCCCATTGAGATAAGGCCACTCTTAACAGCAGATAAAATCCCCGTTGTCCCTACCCCTTCACCGGAATAAAGCACCTGCACTGCAATTCGGCCGTTAGACATGGTTTCAATATTTTTTGCCAGATCTTCATAAATACTCCCATAAGCAGTGCCACGGCCATAGAGATTAGCAAAACGCCAATTGTATTCTGCAGCACTGACCATGACAGATGTCGCCAGAGAAGTTATCCCGATAGATAGTGCGAATAAACTCTTTAATAATTTCTTTCTTTTAAGATTAATCATAATAAGCTCTCTTTCTTAAGTGGATTATGTAACTGTTTATTGCCACCTGACGATGGAAATAAACAGTTATTACTTTAACTACAACAATCAAACTAAATGCAACCTTGATGCCAAAAGCACAAAACAACAAAAAAAAACAAAAAAACAAGCATAAAAGCCTTTTATTTCAAGCAATTAAAAAAAGCATTAAAAAATAAAAAGTTAAATTGCAAAGCTTCCCAAAACTAACAAAACACACCACGATGAAGCATAGCGCACCAAAACAAAGCATAAAGCATGTTAATTTAAAAAAATAGAATAACAAAAAAATAATCCTATAAAAAACAACTGGTTACACAGACCACCAGAAGGTGTGAATTAAAGTTTTCTGATTTTTTGGCGGGATCGAGAAATTGGCATTGTCGGGCTCTTTGTGCCTTCTTAAATAACCATCAAATTGCACATGAAAATGCTTTTTTATTGTTATTAAGCAGACTAAAGAAGCTGACAACGCCTTGCAAAGACGGGATTAGAAACGAATTTTCCTGGCAGACTTTTACAAGCAAACCAGGCAAAAATTTACGCTAAATAAGGCAACTCGCTAACGCGCTCTCCTTGTTAATAAATCATCATAAAACAGCGCTTACTCACCGATATCAATACACATATATTTCAGCTCCAAATATTCGTCAATGCCGTAACGTGAACCTTCCCGACCCAGTCCTGACTGCTTAATACCACCAAAAGGACCCACTTCATTGGAGATCAAACCGGTGTTTACGCCCACCATGCCATATTCAAGTGCTTCAGGAACACGCCACTGGCGCGCAGCATTACTGGTAAACAGATAAGTTGCCAAACCAAATTCGGTATCATTGGCCATGGCAATCACTTCTGCTTCAGTTTGGAAACGGAAAATAGGTGCCACCGGGCCAAAAGTTTCTTCTCTGGCAAAAGACATCTCCTGCGTCACACCGGTCACCACGGTCGGCTCAAAGAAAGTCTGACCTAAAGCATGTGGGTGACCGCCGATTACTACCTTCGCACCTTTTTGCAGAGCATCTGCAATATGGTTTTGTACTTTGGCTACAGCCTGCTGATCAATTAACGGACCTTGCGTAGTGCCATATTGACTTCCGTCTCCTACGATTAACTGCTTAACAGCAAGTTTTAATTTTTCAACAAGCTCATCATGTATACCGCCCTGCACATAAATGCGGTTCGCACAAACGCAGGTTTGACCACTATTACGAAACTTGGAAGCCATAATCCCAGCAACAGCAGCGTCCAGATCCGCATCATCAAAAACAATAAACGGGGCATTGCCGCCAAGCTCTAATGACAGCTTTTTAATTGATGGCGCGCACTGCGCCATTAAAATTCTGCCCACTTCTGTGGAGCCGGTAAAACTGAGTTTACGCACCACAGGACTGTCGCATAATACTTTTCCGACCTGTTTCCCCGCACCGGTAATAACCTGTAATACACCGCTAGGAATTCCGGCATCCTCTGCTAATTTAGCCAACGCCAGCGCGGTTAAGGGCGTTTGCTCGGCTGGTTTAACAATGATGCTGCACCCAGCGGCCAGTGCAGGTGCTACTTTGCGGGTGATCATCGCAGCCGGAAAGTTCCACGGCGTAATAGCTGCACACACCCCAATCGGCTGTTTCATTACGACTAACCGTTGCGAAGCTAATGGCGCCTGTAATAAGGCCCCGTCAATACGTTTCGCTTCTTCTGCAAACCAAGTGATGAACGAAGCAGCATAGGCCACTTCACCACGTGCTTCCGCTAATGATTTACCCTGCTCAGCAGTCATTAACTGAGCCAGATCCTCCTGCGCCTCTAATATTGCTCCCGCCCAAGCTAACATCAGGGCAGAACGCGCTTTGGCTGTTAATTGTTTCCAGCTTTGTTGTGCCTGCTGCGCAGCACTAATTGCCAGTTCGGTCTCAACACCATTTACCATCGGGACAGAGGTAATTTCGACACCCGTGGCAGGATTAAGCACCCTTTCCCGCTGACCACTTTGCGCATCACACCACTGCCCATTGATTAAACATTGACTGCGCAGCAGATCCGGATTATTTAATTGCATCATCTCATACTCCCTGACTAAACCAGTGCGCGTGTCAAAATAGCAAGTGCTTTGTTGAACAGATCATTGCCAATGGTAAGAGGGTAAAGAAAACGCACAACATTTCCATTAACACCACAGCTTAATAGCAGTAAACCTTCTGCCAGTGCTTTTTCCTGCACTTGTTTAGTAAACTCAGGTGACGGTTTACCGGTCTGCGGATCATTAAATTCAACCGCAACCATCGAACCCTGCGCACGAATATCTGCAATTTGCGGGCACTGGCTGCGCATCTCTTCCAAGGTAGCAACAAGTTGCTCACCAAGCGTCTGAGCACGTTGGCATAATTGCTCTTCTTCAATCACATCCATTACCGCATGCGCAGCAGCGACAGCCAGAGGATTACCCGCGTAGGTTCCCCCTAATCCGCCAGGAGCAGGTGCATCCATCACCTCAGCGCGACCACAAACAGCAGAAAGTGGCATCCCGCCAGCTAAACTTTTTGCCATGGTCATCAGATCCGCGATACCCTTTGGATAATGATCCATCGCGAACATTTTACCGGTACGCGCAAAACCTGTTTGCACTTCATCGGCAATAAGCAAGATGCCATGCTCATCACACAGCGCACGCAATGCCTGCATGAAATCAGTTGGTGCAACATTAAAACCGCCTTCACCCTGTACGGGCTCGAGCACAATCGCAGCAACCTGAGTCGGCTCGATATCAGCTTTAAAAATACGATCTAAACTTTTCATGGCATCTTCTGTTGTCACACCGTACAACGCGTTGGGGTATTGAGCATGGAATACAGAGCCAGGGAAGGGACCAAAACCAATTTTATAAGGAGCCACTTTTCCGGTTAATGCCATAGTCATATAAGTACGGCCATGAAAACCACCAGCAAAGGTGATCACTCCAGGACGGTGAGTGTGTGCTCGCGCAATTTTCACTGCATTTTCTACCGCTTCAGCGCCTGTGGTAAAAAAGGCTGTTTTACAAGGCTGGCTGATAGGCACGCTGCCGTTAATACGCTCCGCCAAAGCCACATAACTTTCGTAAGGAACCACCTGATAAGCGGTGTGGGTAAATGCTTTTAATTGCGCTTCGATTGCCGCCACTACTTTAGGGTGACGATGTCCGGTGTTTAACACGGCAATCCCGGATGCAAAATCAATCACTTCATTACCTTCCACATCCCATAAAGAGGCATTCTCAGCACGCTCAGCATAAAAATCACACATTACACCGACACCTCTTGGTGTAGCTTCTAATCGACGTTCATTCAGTTTTGCATTAATTGTCATGTTGATATCACCCGTACTCGTTAATAGATAAATTTAGTATTCAATGAGAATGGCTATATTTATACGCCATGTGGTCATATAATCGAGTACCAATTTCTTTTAATTAAGGGGGCCACTTGGATTCTTTAATCAGCGATTTACTCCTGCAACGCCTCGCCGAGCAGCATGAAGATAAACTGTACAAACGTTTGTATAATGCTATTCGCATCTGCATTCTCGATGGCAGCCTGAAACCATCAAGGCGTATACCTGCTTCCCGGGATCTCGCGAAAATGCTCGCCTTATCACGTAATACCGTATTAACTGTTTACGAGCAGCTGCTCGCAGAGGGCTACCTGCAGACCCGTAAAGGCAGTGGTACTTTTGTTGCTGAAACTCTGCCGGATAGCTACTTATCCAGTGACAGCATTGCCTTAAATGCTGAGCAGAACAACCAACCCGTTGAATTTTCTAAACGTGGTAGCAATCTATTAAAGCATGCCAGCGCCAGCCCGAAGCAATGGGGAGCTTTTATTCCCGGTGTACCGGATGTGACCGCCTTTCCGCATCACTTATTCAGTAAAATTCAGGGCCGCATTAGCCGCCGCCCCGCCCCGCAGGAATTAACCTACGGTAGTCAAGGTGGCAGCCCGGAATTGCGCCATGCATTAGTCGATCATCTGCGTATCGCCCGCTCAGTACGCTGCGAACCTGAACAGATATTGATCACCGAAGGGATACATCAGGCCATTGATTTGATAACCCGTATGTTATGTAACCCCAAAGATCATGTCTGGCTTGAAGAGCCCGGCTACTGGGGGATCCGTAATGTTTTACGGATCAACGATATGACTATTTGCCCGATGCCCGTCGATAGAGCCGGGTTGGTACTCCCTAAAAACGTGGAAAAAAATCCGCGTTTAATTATTGTCACGCCTTCACATCAATATCCGCTTGGCTCGGTGATGAGCCTAAGACGCAGACAACGACTACTGGCACTGGCGGCAAAAGCAGGAAGCTGGATAGTTGAAGATGATTATGATAGTGAATTTCGTTTTTCGGGGCAGCCCATTCCGGCATTGCAGGGGCTGGTGAAAGATGCACCGGTGATCTACATCGGCACCTTCAGTAAAACCCTTTACCCGGCATTACGCTTAGGTTATGTGGTATTGCCTAAGCTACTGATGAATGAGTTAAAAAGCGCACATTCAGAATTATATCGGGGTGGCCACCTGCTTATTCAAAAAGCCCTGGGGCAATTTATTGCGGAAGGACATTATGCCGCACATATCCGCCGAATGCGTTTGTTATACGCAAAGCGAAGAGCCTTTCTTTCGGATCTGATAGTGTTGCATTTAGGTAAATGGGCATTAAGTCAATTTAACAGTAATGCCGGTTTGCATCTTATTCTCAATTTACCGGATAATTGTGATGATCAAATTATTTGCCAAAAAGCCGGCGAACTAGGGGTATTAGTTCGCCCCCTATCCAGTTATTACATGCAGCAAAAAAATGCGCGTAAGGGGCTGATCATGGGCTTTGCCTGCGTCGCCGAGGAGCAGATGGCAGCGGCATTTACAGAGTTGATTGCTATTATCAAAGCGCAGATAGAGCAATATTAGATCATTTACTTATCTAGTTTGGTATAAGGTTAATTAATACCAATTGTATTAAGTAAGTGATCAAATTTCAGTGATGATAAATTTTCAAGAACAAGGCGCTTGATTGAGCAATAGCTAGCTATTGGGATTGAAAGCAACGCAGTAATTGGAGATTTAGAGCATCTTAAAATGATCACTTATTTAGTATGATTGGTATAATCATAATGCTTCTTTTTTTTTACGCAAAAAAAACCAGTATCGCAATACTGGTTTTTTAATTAAAGCTTAATAAGTCGTATAAGGGGTGCGCTTATTTGGCCATCTCTACCGGAACAAACTCTTTTCTTTTTTCTCGAATATCCAGTATAACAGTTAGCGCAAATGCCATTACAAAGGCAATAACCATGCCGATAATATAAGCTGTCACATCGCCTTGACGAATAGAGATAATACCCGGCAGACCCGCCGCGCCCAGCGCACTTGCTTTGACATTAAACAGTGTGATAAACGCACTTGCCGTTGCTGCGCCACAAATTGCCGCGATGAACGGATAACGGAGTTTTAAGTTCACACCAAACATTGCCGGCTCTGTAATCCCTAATAGTGCTGTCACACCTGATGGAATTGCAATACCTTCAAGTTTCACATCTTTGGTTCTGAATCCGACAGCCAGTGCCGCCCCGCCCTGGGCAATATTAGACATTGCTGCGATTGGGAAGATAAATGACCCACCTGTCACTGCAATATCAGCAAGCAGTTGAATTTCAATCGCAATAAAGCTGTGATGCATACCCGTGATAACAAAAGGTGCATAGATGAAACCAAACACGGCGCCACCGATGAAACCGGCAGAATCGTATAACCAGTTTAGCCCGTCACCTAACAGAAAGCCAAGATCGCGCGTGACCGGACCGACAATAGTAAAGGTAAGCACACCGGTGATAAAGATAGCAAGCAGTGGTGTTAGCAGGTTATCTAATACTGATGGGATAAATTTACGCAGACCATTTTCAATTTTAGCGAGAATATATGCCGCCACCAGTACCGGCAGAACAGATCCCTGGTAACCCACTTTTTCAATTTCAAAACCGAAAATGTTCCAAACCGGTATATCGCCGGAAACAGCAGCGCCGCCAAAGCCCCAGCCGTTAAGCAGATCCGGGTGCACCATCAGCATACCCAGTGCTGCGCCTAAAAACGGATTACCGCCGAATTTTTTGCTGGCAGAGAATGCGATAAGAATTGGCAGGAAGACAAAAGGTGCATTCGCAAAAGTATTAATCATTGCTGCCAGATCGGCTAAACCCGGGTTCGCGTCAACCAGTGATTGTCCTTCAATAAATAATCCTGGTGCGGCTAATACGTTAAAGATACCCATTAACAGACCGCCGGCAACGATAGCCGGGATAATAGGTACAAAGATATCAGATAAACCTTTAACTGCCTGCTGCACAATATTTTGTTTCTCTGCACCGGCAGAAGCCACATCTTTGGTGCTCATCTCACTAAGGCCGGTCACCTTTTCCATCTCATGATAAACTTGGTTGACAATGCCGGAGCCGAAGATAATCTGGTATTGACCCGCCACTTTAAACTGGCCTTTAACCCCTTCGATATCGTCGATGGCTTTTTCATCAATCAGCGATTCGTCTGCCACAGCAAGACGCAGGCGCGTAGCACAATGGGCCATCGCTTTAATATTGTTTTTACCACCTAACTTTTCAACAAGTTGACTGGCGACTTTTGGATAATCCATAATTTCCTCCTGGTGAACATTTCTAATTCCAAAATAACAGCGCTGCAATTGGGAACGTTTGCGAGATTGAGTTTCAATTAATTATAGACGTTAATCAAGGTCCTGATAAAGGAAGTGTGAATTAAGTCATTTTTCATACGATAAATACAATGTGAATAGGGTTTTTGCCCTGTTTACTGCTTGCTCCATTACATCCGACATTCCGCACTAATGCGTAACCAACTGATTTTATAAGGTTATTTTTCATGCCAACTTGGATAAAAAAACACTAAAACCCTTTCTTATCATGCGGTTATGAAATTTAGGTGCAGAAAGTGGGTTACATAAATAGGAAAAAACAGGACAGGCAAAAAACATGGTGCAAGTTGCAGGAAAAATCGCGCCCTGCACCAAGCCCATAGAACCTTTGCAGCAGCTTTGTAGCAAAAGAATGACATGCTTACGCAGGTGACTCAGGTTAATTCTTTTCTGCCTTCTCGGTGCTCTCTGTGGTGAATTATTATTTGTTCTGAAGGGTGAAGAGCAGGACAGCCGCAGACATTTACGGACTGAAAAAGGGATGCGTATAACTTAATCCGCTCATAACACTAGACTGCCGTCTAATTCGCTCCGCGCCCGGAACACTAAAGTGTCGCATATTACTGCGGGTCTGCTGCCCTTCGCCTTTCAGGCCATTGTCGTAAACTCCAATGTTCAAATTTGTTCCTGACAAATTTATCGCTCCGCCCCAAATAGAGGATGACGCTCTTATCTCTTGAAAAAGAGCATAAAACGTTATCTTAAACGCACTGATAGTGGTCATTCAGTTATGTGTAATGGGATCAACTGGCAGGAGATGCATCTGTTAAAAAAGTTATCCCTGAGATTAACAGGTTTATTTAGCTGTCTGAAAGGAGGATAAGAGTGCAAAACGCAGATAACAAAAAACCCACCGAAGTGGGTTTTTTTAATTTCTATTTAACTTTGGCCAAAGCCGTTAGTCAAATCAGATTAGAATACGTATTTAAGACGAACACGACCACCAACTACATCATTGTCTGAATCTTCAGCGATGGCATAACCTGCAGCTAAGTAGATATCGAAATTATCGATATCTAATACTGATGGGATTTTGTAAGAAGCGTAAATTTGTGTTTCGTTTACAGAATCACCAGCGTCATAATCATCGTTACCGTATAATGCGGCAATATAGAAGTTCTGGATTTGTGCACCAAGACCCGCAGTCATTGCGTTACCTTTCACACCTGATGCAATCGCGTCATCACCGGTTTTTAAAGCGATACGTGCATGGATAGTTACGTCATCACTTGCCTGAGCCGTTGCAGCTGCGCCAAAACCAACCCAGTCGTTAGTTTCCAAAGCATCTTCTACTGGCACTTCAGCACCCAATGATACTGATACAGTGTCCGCAGAGAAAGTCATCACAGGACGGGCG
>JBATHQ010000148.1:0-9703 GCA_049667005.1 Psychromonas sp. | reverse complement strand
TGGGTGTTACTTCCAACGGTAGATGCTATAGGCCGGTAATAAAGGTATAAGACGCTAAGAGTCGTAACTTATTTGATTATATAGGGATTTTTCAACGTGAATGTTATGGAATGGTATAAATAAAAGTGATGGTGCTCGCTACTGGACTCGAACCAGTGACCCACGCCATGTCATGGCGGTACTCTACCAACTGAGCTAAGCGAGCGTTTAGTTGGTTGCTTTGGAAGCGAGGTGATTTTGCTTCACGGGCGTTAAAGTGTCAATCATTCTTTTTCTGTTTTAGTTTGTTTGCCGTTTTTTTGCTCAAATTGCCCATGAAGTTGTTACCGAAACAGAAATAAGAGGATATTTATGCCTGATCATCAGCTAACTTTGCTGCTTCGTCAGTTTTCTTATTCGGGGTGGCTTCCTGCTCTTTTGTTTTGAGCAGTGTTTCAAATGCTTTATTGCTATCTAGCCAAATCTCTTTACTGGTGTCTTTTACATCATTCCACACTTCAGAACTGGTCTGTTTGGTATCAATCCAGATCTCCTGCGAATTTTCTTTGCCGGTCTGCCATAATTGATCCGTTGTTTGCTTACTTTTATTCCAAACTTCTTTACTTAATTGCTGGCTTTCCAGCCAAAGCTGTTCAGCTGATTTTGGCTCATTATTTTCACTTGCTTGCTGATTATCTTGGGGCGTTGTTTCTGCTATTTCCGGTTTGACCAGTGTTTGTTGAATTTCTTCAATTTGTTTAATTTTATCAACTTGTTCAGGCGTTTCATTTTTTTCAGTCTGCACCGTCTCTTCACTGCAGGCACTAAGAGAAAACATTAAAGAGGGGAAGAGGATATACGAGATAAGTTTTTTCATTAATTGCCACCATCAGAAAGGAAATAAGGGAAATAGATACATTCATTTGCACCTGCCTTTTTAGTCAGTCAAAAAGTGTAATGGTTCCGTTAACTACGCTTAATACTTGAATTTGTGACATCAGTGTACTACTGTGTATAAAAACAGTTTACTGAAGGTCTAAATGAAACTTTATATTGCCGAAAAACCAAGCTTAGCGCGTGCGATTGCGGATGCATTGCCAAAACCACACCGTAAGGCTGATGGTTGTATTTATGTTGGTGACGGAGATGTCGTGAGTTGGTGTATTGGGCATCTGTTAACCCAGGTTGATCCCGAGGTTTACAATCCAGACTATAAAAAATGGAAATTTGAACATCTGCCGATCATTCCTGAAAATTGGCAATTAAAATCAACACCCCGCACCAGTAAACAACTTGCTATCTTAAAGAAGCTGATCAAACAGGCGGATCATCTTGTCCATGTCGGAGATCCTGATAGAGAAGGGCAGTTGCTGGTGGATGAAGTGATCCATTTCAGTGGTGTCAAAGGACAAAAATTAAAACAGGTAGAGCGCTGTTTGGTCAGTGATTTAACCACCAACGCGGTAAAACGTTCACTGCAGCAATTACGCTCTAATCAGGAGTTTATTGCATTATCAACTTCTGCACTTGCGAGAACCCGTGCGGATTGGTTATATGGGCTGAATTTAACACGGGTTTATACATTACAGGCGCAAAAGTCAGGCTATCAGGGGGTTATCTCCGTTGGGCGTGTACAGACGCCTCTATTGGGGTTGGTGGCAAGGCGCGATAAAGAGATCGAAGCCTTCGTGAGTAAACCTTTTTATGAAGTAGAAGCACAGTTAAGCACACTCGCACCGGAAGATATCGCCTCGTTCACTGCAAAATGGAAACCCAGTAGCGCCTGCGAGCAGTATCAGGATGAAGAGGGGCGTGTTGTGGTTAAAAAGTTAGCCGAGAATGTCGCGCAGCGGATCACCGAGCAGCCCGCGCTGGTGAAAAGTTTTACTGCTAAAAATAAAAAACAAGTCGCCCCTTTACCCTATAACTTGTCTGCATTGCAGATTGATGCGGCTAAACGTTTTAGCTATACGGCGCAGCAGGTATTAGATATCTGCCAGGTTTTATATGAACGCCACAAGTTAATTACTTACCCGCGTTCAGATTCCCGTTATTTACCCAAAAATCATCTTTCCCAGGTTAAATCGGTTACGCAGGCGATTGCTAATAATCAGCCCGCTTTAAAAAAAGCGGTGAGTGATGCAGACCTTTCACTGAAGAGTCGCGCATGGAATGATACAAAGGTCGATGCCCATCATGCCATTATTCCCACTGATAAACGTCAATTGGTCACTGCATTAGATGGTGCCTCAGAAAATATTTACGGATTAATCGCCCGCCAGTATTTATGTCAGTTTTATCCGGATTACCAATATGGTGAATGTGTGGCTGAAATTGAGATTAATAAGGGCTTATTTATCAGCAAAGCGAAAGCTAAAATCAGTGATGGCTGGAAGGTGTTATTTGATAAGCAGGAGAAGGACAGTTTTCTGCCCAAGCTTAAAAAAGGGCAAGCCCTGTTCTGCAATAAAGGCGAAGTGATTGAGAAAAATACTCAGCCGCCGGCATATTTTACCGATGCGACTTTATTGGCCGCGATGAGTAACATTGCCCGTTACGTTAAAGATCAGCAGTTAAAAACCATATTAAAAGAGACTGATGGTTTAGGAACGGAAGCGACCAGAGCGGGTATTATTGAACTGTTATTTAAACGCGCCTTTTTACAGCGAACGGGGAAAATCATTAAAGCCACCGAGACTGGTCGAAAGTTAATTGAAAGTTTACCGGAGATGTTGACCTTGCCGGATATGACTGCTCAGTGGGAGATGCAATTAAACGCCATTAGTTTAAAAGAACAGAGTTACCAGGGATTTGTTCAGCCATTACAAAATCAACTTAAAAACATTATTGAAAAGGCTATTGCCGATGGCCCACAGGCACTGACCAATTTACCCAGTAGTGCGAAAACCTTTAAAAAATCTTATCGGAAAAAATCAAACACCAAAGGTTCGGTGAAGAAAAAAGCCAGTTAATGGCAAGCTGATAGCACCTTTGGAAGTCTTTTCAGGGCTTCTGCTGCATTATCGCCTGCTTGTGTAGTGCATCTACACAAGCAGGTTTAGCATTTTATAAAAAGATAAATTCCGGAAAGTTTGCCTACTCTGGATATGAGATTCCAGAGAGGTGTGTTATTGCCTTGATTAACGGCGCTTATATTGACTTTTTCTGGCCTTTTTCTTCTCCAGTTTATTTTCAGCTTGCTCTGCCATCAGTTTTTCTACGGCCACTTTTTCGACTTTCGCCATTTCCGGTGTTTCAATGCTTATCGGCCCGAGTGCACCGGATCGCAATTCATTAAGTAAAATGGTGGATACTTTGTAGATATCAAAATGCCCGCCGGCACGTAAACAGCCGCGGCGTAATGCAATAGCTTCCATTAATTCATGGTCGCTTTGCGGTAGTGTTTCAAATTCGTAACGTTTTTTTAGACGATCTGGATAGTTGGCGAGCAAGTATTCCGCAGCGTAATAAGCGATATCTTCATATTCAATCGCGGTATCTTTGATAGCCCCCGTTACGGCAAGGCGATAGCCTGAATTTGCATTCTCAATTTTAGGCCACAGAAATCCAGGTGTATCAGATAACATAATGCCGCTTGGTAAACGAATACGCTGCTGCTGTTTGGTCACAGCTGGTTCGTTGCCTGTTTTAGCAATGATACGATCTGCTAATATATTGATAATGGTCGATTTACCCACATTAGGGATGCCCATGATCATTGCTCGGATCTGTTTATCCTGACCTAATTTGTTAGGTAACATCTGTTCACATAATTTGGTGATCTGATGGACTTGCTCAGGTTTAGATGTGGTGATGGCAATTGCTTTAATACCTTGTTCCTGATCTAAATAATCTATCCATTGCTGGGTGATTTCAGGATCGGCTAAATCTGATTTATTGAGCACTTTAATGCAGGGGGTATTTTCACGGATATGAGCAATTAAGGGATTTTCGCTACTATAAGGGATCCTTGCATCAACCACTTCAATAATAATATCAACTTGAGGTAATACCTCTTTGATCTGTTTGTGTGCTTTGTGCATGTGTCCGGGAAACCACTGGATATTTGCTTTACTCATTTTATTTTAAAACCTTTTTGTTTTTCATTTTTCTCATGGGGTACGTCTTGGGGTACTAAATGAGTTTGCTTAAAATTTTGATAGGGTGATTCTATTAATGGGAGTTTAGCTGATAGTGAGTAAGATATATACCCATGATACTTCAAGGTGCAAAGGCAGCAAGGCAAATTGTGCCGAGATGCTAGGCATAAAATCGTGTTGCGTATTGATCTGGTCTCCGAGCTTGCGCTTGACAAAGCATAAAGGCCTTTGACCCGTATCGGACTTTAGTCCATAAACCCTAAACCACCTACTTTAGTAGGTGGTTGTTGAGTTGGATAATCTTATTGTTAACTTTCCAGTTCAGCTGGCTGTGTTATTTTTTTTCTATTGCTGCGCTGGTGGTTGGATTATTTTTATCACCACTCCACTCATACCAGCCGCCATCAAATACGCTGATATTTTTCCAGCCCATAACGTAAGTGTAAAAGAAAACTTCAGATGCCCGCCAACCTGTGCCGCAATAGAAAGCGACTTCCTGATCTTGATTGATATTTGCAGACTGCCATAACTGGTTAATCGCTTTTTCACTTTTCATTGTGCCGTCAGGGTTTAAAAAATCAGCGACATTATTAGAGTCTGTTCCCGCATGCCCCCATTTCGAGCCAACAATCCGTCCTTTTTCTTTAATATAACTGTAACCACTTGTTTGTCCTGTATATTCTTCCCATGTGCGAATGCTGACCAAAGAGTGTGTATCCGCATCTTTGGCTAACAACTCTTTGGCTTGCGGCACATCAATAATATACTGTGGATTTACTGGAATTCGCTTACCAAATTCAATCGGTACGCTATTGCTATTCATCATTGATTCAGTTTTAAATCCGGCATCAACCCATGCTTGCCAACCGCCATTAAGCAGACGGACATCATCGACACCTGCATACATCATGATATTGGCGGCACGTGCTGCGGCCATATTATTACGACCGTATAAAATAACCGTTGTATTATAACGAATACCAAACTCTTTCAGCAGTTCGGCAATCTGTTCATCACTGACCCGATTCCACCATGGCTCAGCTTCAATCTTGTTGGTATCTAAATACAATGCGCCGGGGATATGAGCCACAAGATATTGGATTGCAGGTCCCCATTGCACTTCAATGAGTTTGTAACTCTTCTTAGGGGCATATAAAGGTTTATTGCCATTGATAACGTTATTTAGCCATTGCGCTGAGACTAATTGTTTGAAATTTGGCAGGGTAATTAATTTTTCATCTGCTTGGGCTAACCCTTGGCTAACCACTTCTATATTGTTAAACCCTTGTTTTTTCAAGGCAAGGTTAAGTGCTTCGCAGGCATGCTTGTCACCATCGGTGCCATAGAGAAAAGTTGGTTTATCTTTTTGTAACTGGTTGTCGAAGATTAACTGCTGGAATTGTTTGTCATCAAGTGATGTAAGCCACTGGTTGTCAATATGAGAGGCACCTGGAAAGTGTCCTTCGCTGCCAGAATTTTGCTCGGGCCAGCCGTTATATTGATTGCTTGAACGACAATCAATTACTTGAGCCTTATCTGATAGTTGACCATTGTTTATGTATTGAGCGGATAGTTCGTTGAATGTGACTGCATAAGTTGGCGCGCAGACCAAGGCGATAATAGGAAGTGTTTTAAATAAATAAGACATGAATTAGCCAAATAGTAATGGGCTTAAGTAACAAGCCAACATGGATTGATAGAAGTGGTCACAAGTATATTCAAAATAAGTCAATACGTCATAAAAAAATTCATCTTGGAATGAAAAATTAGCGCATCAAATCAGTTTGTTGTGAATAGTTGCAAAATATTGGTTAGAATAATTTTTGACGAGCTTATAATGTAATGATTCACTGTAGCGAGTGTAAAGGATAGAATGTTTAAATTGATAAAAATGCTGGAAGGTACCGATGGCTTATATACCAAATAATTATAAAAGTTTAGAAAGTGATTATCGTGATAAAGCGTTGAAATTGTTTCCCTGGGTTTGCGGAAAGTGCGCGCGTGAATTTGTTTATTCTAATTTACGTGAGTTAACTGTACATCATATCGACCATGACCATGCAAACAATCCTGCTGATGGCAGCAATTGGGAGTTGCTATGCATCTACTGTCATGATCATGAACACGATAAATATACACAGGCTGATCTCTATGGTAGCAGCGTAAAAGCGGGGGATGATGAGCACAAGGGTGCAACTTATAATCCATTTGCTGATCTGCTTAGTAAAATGAAAAAATAATGTCTGAGGAGGGTTGTTTATACCCTCCATACTTCAAGATGACGAAGCATTTTAAAATAACATGGGTATAGCTCCTGTAAATCATTATTTAGCCTCTTCACTTCGCCAATGAAACTCGCATTTACATGACGCATGGGTATAATCCCCTTTTTTGTGTGACTTAGAGTAAATTATGGAAAACTTATTGGACAAGCGTTTTCGAGGCTTCTATCCGGTTATTATTGATATTGAAACTTCTGGTCTGAATGCGCAAACCGATGCAATTTTAGAAATAGCTGCTATTTTCCCTGCGATGGATGAGCAAGGTTACCTCTATGGCGCGGATAAAATTCATTTTCATGTATTACCCTTTGAAGGTGCGAATTTAGATCCTAAAGCATTGGCTTTCACTGGTATCGACCCTTTTAATCCCCTGCGCGCTGCTGTGGATGAACGCCACGCATTAACCGAGATATTTAAACAGGTGCGAAAACATCAAAAAGATAATCATTGTAACCGTGCGATTATCGTTGCCCATAACGCTTCATTTGATCAAGGGTTTATTAATAAAGCCACAGAGCGTTGTAGTTTAAAACGGGTACCATTTCATCCTTTTGCCAGCTTTGATACGGCCAGTATGGCGGGTTTGATATTAGGACAAACAGTGCTTGCTAAAGCCTGTCAGCAGGCGGGAATAGGTTATGACAGTGTGCAGGCGCACTCGGCTTTATATGATACGGCAATTACGGCCGAACTGTTTTTTTATATGGTTAATAAGTTGCGGGCATTAGGCGGCTGGCCGCTCGCGCTAGTTTAATAAGACGAATTTCAGATAATAAAAAAAGGGATACCATTGGTATCCCTTTTTTTTAAGCATTGAATAACGTGTTATTCGGAAACTGTTTTTGCTGCTGCTACGGCTTGTTCGATCAGTGCTTGTAATTCACCTTGTTGTGCCATCTCCATAATGATGTCACAGCCACCAACTAACTCGCCGGCAACCCATAGCTGCGGAAAGGTTGGCCAGTTTGCATATTTTGGTAACTCTGCACGGATATCTGGATTTTGTAAGATATCTACGTAGGCAAAAGGGTGACCACACTGCATCAGTGCTTGCGATGCTTGTGAAGAAAAACCACAGCTTGGTAATTTGGGTGAGCCTTTCATGTAAAGCAAAACTGCATTTTCACTAATTTGGCTTTTTATTTTATCTAATGTTTCCATTTTAATATCCAGTAATTGTTTTATCGGATTATACTCTGATACGAATATAATAAAACGCTGTAAAAATCAGGGTTATTTAGATCTACTTTATCATAAATTTTCATTGACATAGATCATTTTCTTGCAGAAAATCAGTTGAATATTAAAATTAGTTAAAATTAACCAATGGTAGGAATTATTCTATCATTATCAAGTACATTAAATTGGAGATAACAACAATGGCTTTTGAATTACCAGCATTACCTTTTGCAATCGATGCGTTAGAACCACACATTTCTGCAGAGACGCTAGAGTTTCATCACGGTAAACATCATGCAACTTATGTTTTAAAATTAAATGGACTGGTTGAAGGTACTGATCTGGCTGAAAAATCACTAGAAGAGATAGTTAAATCTTCAACAGGTCCAATTTTTAATAACGCAGCGCAAGTTTGGAACCACACATTCTACTGGAACTGTCTGGCGCCTAATGCCGGTGGCGAACCTACGGGTGCTGTTGCTGATGCAATCAATGCAAGTTTTGGCTCTTTTGCAGCATTCCAGGCAGCCTGGAACGACAAAGCAGTAAACAATTTTGGTTCATCATGGACTTGGTTAGTGAAAAAAGCAGATGGTTCACTGGAAATCGTTAATACATCAAATGCAGCTACCCCATTAACAGACGCATCTGTAACACCACTTCTGACTGTTGACCTTTGGGAACATGCCTATTATATCGATTACCGTAATGCACGCCCTAACTATTTAAATGGTTTCTGGGCATTAGTTAACTGGGATTTCGTTGCTAAAAACCTAGCTTAATTAAGCCATTTTTTATTAACTAGCTAGAAATAAGTAACAATAAAAACCTTAATTGTAATAATTAAGGTTTTTTTTACGGCTTTTTTATGGAGGTTGTTATTTGTTTTTTGCAACCAATCGAGATGTCAGACTTACTAATCGGTAATAAGCCGCTTCTGCTCTTCTAAAAAACAACGCCATAATGATAGTGCCGACTAAAAACGAAAGTAAAAATAATAACAATATGCTTGTAAGACTTTTGTCTTGATACTCATAAATTAAGTTGAGAAGTTTTTGTTGCTCTAATGAAATGCGAATATAACCAATCTTTGTATTGCCATCATATAACTCTCCTATACGGGGCGTTACCCCTTTTGCACGTGGATCATCAGAAGAGTCTATGTTGAGTAATATCGGCAGTGGCAGGGCGTCCTCTGACTGGTAAATAACTTTACCTAACTGATCGAAGATTACTACTCCTCTGACGCTTGGATCCTTAATTAAATCATCAATAAGTAACTGTAAATCTTTATTATTCTGTTGTACAAGGTAGCGAGAAGCTTCCGCGGCCGCCAAGTTGGTTAATGAGTCTGAAAATTTTTCGGTCTGCTGAAGACGAATTTCATTAGCCGTATTATTTAAACTTAGAAACTGATAAGCGATAATAGCGGGGATCGCCAATAAAGCTAATATTTGCGATATACGCAGTAGAAAATGCATTTGTTTATTCATTTAATATTAATCCCGATAACTGGCGGCTAAAACTTGCAAAGGCAAATTGCAATAGTTAAGGTGTTGTCCATCATTTTATTCCATTTATGCGTAGGTATTTTACAGTGAAAGTAATGAAAAAAATTTTCCACCCTTCCAATTCCCAATCATTAATACAATGGCGAGATATTCTTAAACAAGATCTTAATCAGCCTGGTAATATCTTTTATCATCAAAGAGAGGTAACACAAGCATTAATTTCAGATTTTAACGTAAAAGCCGAGCTTATTGTAATGGCTAAGCAATTTTCAACGCACGACTTAGCGCAACTGCTGACCCTGCTAGACAATGAAAAAGTAGATACAATACAATTATTTGCACCGGAGATAATTGAAAACATTACGGTGATGCGTTTGGCCTTAAATGCGTATCCCGAATCTTTAAAGGTGAAGTTAGACGACTTTGCAAAAAGTAATCAGTTAGATTTTGCGTTAATGCAACAATTCCCTGATTGGTCTAAACCGGGGTTAGTTTTAATGGATATGGACTCAACCACCATACAAATAGAGTGCATAGACGAGATTGCCCGTTTATATGGTGTTGGTGAGCAGGTTTCTGCGGTAACCGCATTGGCGATGCAGGGTAAGCTTGATTTTAACCAAAGCTTAAATACGCGTGTTAGTAAGCTGTC
>JBATHQ010000147.1:0-11191 GCA_049667005.1 Psychromonas sp. | reverse complement strand
CCCACCACCACCGCATCATCAACGACGATACCTAACGCCATAATAAAACCGAAGGTAGTCATCTCATTGATGGTTAAACCGGCATAACTGTCGGTCATAAAATAGAGAGTACCGAAAAATATAAATGGCAAACCCGCCGCTACCCAAAACGCCACTCTAAAGTTAAGAAAAAGTGCCAGGATAACAAAAACCAACGCAATACCCGACAGTGCATTTTTAATTAACAGGTTAAGCCGGTCCTTAATCAGAGTACTGGAATCATACCAGGTGGTCAGTTTGACGTTTTCCGGAAGGTAATTACTGGCATTCCATTTATCAACAACCTGATTGGCCTGTTCAACAATATCAGTTACATCGCCATACTCGTCCATTACAATTTCAATCGCCATCGCACTTTGCTGGTTATAACGCGACAGGGTAAAAGTATCATCTGCAAATGTTTCTTTTACGTCAGCCACATCCCCCAGATAGATATTGCTACCATCTGCCAGGGTTAACAGGCGGATATGGGCAAACTCCTGCTGCCGATAAGCCTGCTGCGAGACCTTCAGGCGAACCGCTTTTTCACCATTGCGTAAACTGGTTGTGATGGCACTGGCAGACTCCGCATTTATCGCATTCGAAACATCAGATAAAGTCAGACCATAGGCCTGCAGCTTGGTTTCATCGAGTTCAACCGCTATCATCGGATCAGCTTGCGCTTTAATATCCAGATCGCGAATGGCCGGTTTGGTGAGCAGATCTGATTTCAGCCTCTCGGCGAGATCCTGAAAGGTTGCCCTGTCCGCATCACCATACAGTTGCACCCAGATAGCATGATCCTGGCGGGTCGCTTTTTCAATAACCGGATTGTCCGCGTCAGAGGGAAAATCATTAATCGCGTCAACTTTGGTTTTGATATCGCTAAAAAGCGTATCTAATAGATAGTCATTGGTTTTTTCAACAACGACAGTGCTTCCCGATGCATTGGAAGTTGAGGTGATAGAGTCGATACCGGCAACACTTTCTAATGCTTCCTCTATCTTGATCGCTATCCCCTCTTCCGCCTGCTGTGGATCACCACTATCATAGCTGACAGAAATAGTGACTTTATCAGGTGCTAAGCTGGGAAATGCTTCTTTACGCAGCTCATTGAGAGATAAAACCCCCAGAACAATGGTGGTAATTAGCAGTAAATTAGCGGCAACTGAGTTGCGCGCAAACCAACCGATAATACCTTCATTAGCGTCTGATTTTGAATTGTCCATGGTCATTATCCTTCAACTTTAGGAACGACAAGCATGCCGACAACGTAACTGCTTAATGGTCTTTTAATAATTTTGGCCGAAAGCAGATCTTCTATCGCGGTCACATACACTGAGTCCGCTTTTTCAAATACCTTGTGCGCGGGCACTTTATTTAACTGATTATCCTCAGTGATAAACCACAGTTCGCCCTGCTGCGAAATCGCAGAGGCCGGTAACTCCCAGGTATTATCCAGCACAGCTCCTTCGATATGCGCCTGAACAAAGGTACCGGGAAAAAGCCCGACTTTCTCTGCAAAGGGATTATCCACTGCAACAATCAATGAACGTTGCCGAGATGTCGAATCGACATGCTGCTCAATGCGTGTGACATACCCGTCCCAGCTATTATCGCCATCTTCGCTATATAGGGTCACCGGCCATTTATCAGATGCTGTTTGTAACAGTTCTTTATTGCTGATTTTGGGCAGATTAGCCCACTGCTTTGCAGATAACGGGATCTCAATTTCAACTCGGTCTGTACTGTAAAGCTGCGCAACCGCTGTTCCCGTCTGCAGATAACTTCCCGGCTGGATATTTGTTTCAACAACAAGGGCATCAAAAGGCGCTTTTATGACTGTTTTATCAAGATCCTGTTGTGCTTTTTTGAGACTATATTTAGCATTTTCGACAACGGCTTGTTGGGCTGCTAATTGGGGTGCGCGCAATACTAACAGTGAACTAGGCTTGCCACTTAAACCTGAGCGTTTCCATTCTAAACGGGCTTGCTCACCGGTTTTCTGCTCTTCGAGCAGATCCAGTTCAGCCTGTGCCAAGTCCGACTTGGCCTGAGCAACAGCTTGTTGATATGAAATATTTTCAAGTTTTGCAAGAATATCGCCTTTTTTGACCAGGTTACCCGTTGCAAAACTTGGCATCAGTTGCTCAACTCTGCCATTCACTTCGGCACTGTAGGTAATTGCATAATGAGGAAGGGCTTCGCCATAACCTCTTACTAAGGCTTTATATTTGTCAGCTTGCACCTCAAGCACCACAACACTCGGTGCCTGAGCAGCGCTAATTTCAGATTGGACTTTGGCAGCCCCCTGTGCGGGTTGCTCTTTTTGCGCCTGCATCTCCACGGCGTTATAAGCCACAGCGCCAACTAAAAAAATAACAGAGACGACGGTTAACAATACTGGCAATAATGTTTTACGTTTCATAGTGATACTCCTAGACCTAATGCTAGCCCCAAATCAATTCGGTTTACTAAACGATTATATTTAACTTGAACCAGCCTCTCTTGAACATCAAAGCTATTGGTTTGCACTGAAATCAAATCCGATATATCCACTAGCCCCTCTCGATATTTTTCTTGATAATTGGCAAAACTGCGGACTGCACTATCGAGTGCATCTTGTAAGTGTTTTTGTTGCAGCGTTAATGATTTTTCCTGACCCAATGCATTTTCAACCTCATTGACCGCTGTTAATAAGGTTTGCTGATAGATCCAGTAAGCATTCTCAGCAGTCAGATCAGCAACTTTGGCCTGCGAGCGCAGATAGCCGCCATCAAAAATGGGCGCAGATAACTGCCCCAAAAGACTCCATAGCGGACTGGTTAATAACGCCGCGCTTGGTGAACTCGCGGTGTCCGAAAGAGCGACCTCAAGACTAATTGAGGGGAGTAATGCTTTGTACGCGGCTTTCGTTCTAAACTCTTCCGCCTGTAAATCAAAAAAGGCGCTTTGCAGATCCGGTCTTCGTGCAAGATCTTGTTCTGGTAAGGATGCAAGGGGTATTAACACGACAGGGAACTCTGCAGCAACATTAAATTGTTGGTCACTGCCTAATTGCCCGAGCAATAAACCAAGGCTGCGGTTATTTTGCAGCAGTGTTTCTTGATACTCCGCCAACGTAGATCGTGTCGATGCGCTATCCGCTTTAGCCGTATCAAGATCTTCCAGATCACCGAGTCCGGAACGGTATTTTTCCAGAATCATACTTTCATTGTTTTCCAATACCGCTAAACGATTAACTTCAATATCAACAAACTGTTTCTGAAGACTAATTTGTAACCAGGCGCGCATAATATTAGCCGCCAGAGTATCTTTCGCACTTTGCACAGTGGCAATATTACTGGCAATATCTTTATCTGCCGCACTACTACTGTTACCAATTGCATTCCACAAATCTAATTCCCAACTTATCGTAAAATCAGCACTGTAAGAAGTCTCTGAACTTTCCTCATTTTCCCCACTAAAATCAGCCGTTAACTGAGGGATACGGTCACTGTTAGTTGCAGTTCGATTTGCGTAGGCAATCTTTAATGCCATTATTGTTTGCTGCAGGCTGGGATTTTGCTTCATCGCCTGCTCAATAAGATTAGTAAGCTGCGGAATCGCTAGCAGATCGGTTATTTGCTTCACTTGTACTGCATCTGACTGCGTATCTTGCCATTTTTGATGCTGCGCCTTTGATTCTTCAGCCGTCTGCGATAAGTGTTGGTCACTGCTTGAGCTGCAGCCAGCAACACCAAACAACAGCAAACAGATAAAGATAACCTTGAACTGAATGGAATAAGCCATAGTACCCGCCTTCTGATAATAATTGGCTGAGCATAAAGCAATATGGGTTAAGGGGGGGTTAACAAAGGTGAAGCAATCCATTATTTGAGCATAATATCCGGTGTGCGCAGTATTAAGTAAGTTATTTCACTCAAGTGCTTAATGACTAGAAAAACAATTTGGCTTGCTGATTTTGCATCTTGAAGTATCATGTCTATATAGATTAAAGATGAAAAATTATGATGAAAAATAATAAGCCAGTTAAGATAACACTGGCACATATAAATGATACGCACTCCTACTTTGAACCTCAATCACTGCAGTTACAGCTTAATATAGATGGCAAAAGTATATCGCCCTATGTCAGTAATGGCGGTTTTTCGCGCATAGCGACCAGGGTTAAACAGCTTAAAGCGGCGGCTGTGCAGCACAATCGAGACTTTATATTTGTTCATGCAGGCGATTGCTTCCAGGGTACGCTCTATTTTTCCCTGTTTAAAGGCAAGGCTAACTCAGAGATGCTCAATGCATTGGGAATTGATGTGATGGCACTTGGTAACCATGAATTAGACATGGGCAATGAACCTGTCGCTGCATTTTTAGATCGTATTCAGTTTCCGCTGTTAGCGGGTAACTGGGATCTCTCTAACGAAGTGACAACTAAATCTCATCGTTTAAAGGGCCGCCCTAACTTATTCTCTTATCAACCGGTTGAGCAGACTGCGAGCTGGATCACGCGCGTTGTTGATGATCAACCCATTGCAATATTTGGACTTTCACTGGATAAGATGGCGGATATCACTAATGTAGATCCGGACACGCCATTTATTAACGCCTTTGCAACGGCGCAAAAGACTATTCGTGCAATTCGACAATCCGGTATTAATAAGATTATCCTGGTGAGTCACCTGGGTTTTGATGTTGATTGTGAATTGGCTAAAGAAGTTGCTGGCATCAGCTTAATTGTTGGCGGGCACACTCATACACTGCAGGGTGATTTCAGCGAATTGGGGCTGAAAAAAGAGTGTGAATACGGCCATCGGATTAATGGTACTTATATTGTCCAAGCGGGTTGTCACGCACAGGCGATCGGTCACTGTGAAATTGATTTCGCAGCCGATGGCTCGGTTAGTGCTTTCAAGGGAAAAAATGAACTGCTGATTGGTCGTCGACTCTGTATTGATGCCAGTTTGTTAACTGCCAACTGTGATCAAATCCATACTAAGGCGAGCCGCTACCTCATTGAACATGAAAATGTGGTGGTGTGTAAAAAAGATGCGCAACTACAAAGTTTACTGGAGGATAAATATATCCCGAGAGTGCGTAAGCTACAAAATACAGTTATTGCCAATGTACAAGAAAATATGCGCCATATCCGTATTCCCGACCAAAAGGGAGGCAGTGAGATTGCCCCGTTAGTGGCTGAATCCTTTGCGCATATGATGAATAAAAAGGGCCATCAAGTGGAATTTGCTATTCATAATGCCGGAGGAGTAAGAACCTCTTTATCCAGTGGCAATATTTCAGTTGCCGATATTGCCGGTAAGCTACTTCCCTTTGTTGTTCCGATAGGCGCATATCGTATCAAAGGAAAATATATTGCACAGGCACTGGAGGGCGCAATCAACAACGCTATCAATAACGGTGTACTTGGAACTGGCTCGGGAAGCTACCCTTATACCTATAATCTTAATTTCACCTACTACGCAGAACGCCCCATGGGTAAACGAATTGCAGAGCTTAGCATTTATACAGAGGCAGCCGGGTGGATAAATATCAACCATGAAATGATCTATCACGGCAGCTCTTCCGCTTATACCATGAAAGGTAAAGAGGGTTACGAAGCACTGACTATGATGGAGGGTGACGGGATTGTTACTCAATACTCAATGGCTGACTGCTTTATTGATTTTATTCAGGATCTTCCAAACAGACTGACTGTGGAGAAAAATAAACAGCGTTCACAAGAGGGATAAGATTAATATACTACCGGGACGAAGGCGTTAGCCCTGACTCCTCCTCACAAACGCAGAACGCTTTCGCTTGAAGCTAAAACTTGCGAAAGACTAAATCGACCAAGCAATGCTATCCCCATACGGGGCCGCAGGAGAAAATCGCAAAGCCCCACCCTACTTAGCTAATTTATTACACAATCAGCGCTCAGCTTAATAAGGTTTATCGGCTTATTGAGAAGCCGCATATTATTAAAAAAACAAATCAGACACTAACCCCTCCAAATTAGGCATCAATCTTGCTTAATTTTATATGTACATGGAAAAAAAACATTTCTGAAACAATATTCAAAAAATACAACTGAATATTTATTCGCAACCAGTGGGTTTTTATATTCAAATGCAATATATTAGCGAATAAATACCGAGAATGGATTTTTTTAATCAAACAAAGGAATAACTACAATGAAAAATAAAATATGTAAAATGCTCACTTTTGGTGCAATGGTTTTCTGCTCGGTAAATGCTAATGCAGCTACTACGCTAGATCGTATTGCAGATTCAGGAGAGCTACGAGCATGCTTTGACGCGGGTTACATGCCCTTTGAAATGAAGTCGACGAACAATAGCTACATAGGTTTTGATATCGACCTGGGTAAATTGATGGCAAAAGAGATGGGCGTTAAGTATGTCCCGGTAAACACCGCATGGGATGGCATTATCCCGGCACTTCTAACCGGAAAATGCGACTTAATTATGGCCGGAATGACCATCAATGCTCAGCGTAACATGCGAGTCAACTTTGCAGACCCCTATATTGTAGTTGGCCAGTCGATCATTCTTAATCCGAAGTTAAAAGGTAAAATCAACAGTTATAAAGATCTCAACACGCCTGATTACACTGTGACAAGTAAACTGGGCACAACCGGTGAGGTTGTTGTAAAGAGAATGCTAAGCGAAGCTAAATATAATGCATTTGAAACCGAAACTGACGCGGCAATGGAAGTGATTAATGGTAAAGCAGATGCAATGATTTACGACATGCCCTTCGTGTCTATCTATGCTGCTCAAAATCGCGATAAAGTTGACTCGATTCTTGAACCCTTCACCTATGAGCCGCTTGGTTGGGCTGTGAAACAAGGCGATCCGGATATGATTAACTTCTTGAATAACTTCCTTCGTCAAATAAAAGGCGATGGCTCTTACGATCGAATCTATGATAAATGGTTCAAAAGTGACGATTGGTTGAAACAAATTAATTAAGTAAGTAAGCAAATTAGTCTTACCATTCGCCTTAATATTGAAATCTATTTGCGGACGTGCGGCCTCGGTCGCAGCTAAATTTAAACGCGGCTAACACTGCACGTCCAAATTTAAAAATAGGACAATAAACTTTGCGAATTAGTATCAGATGTTTTTTGTATCTGACGACTTTCCCCTTACCTTGGTATTAAAATGCAACATAAAAAAAACAACATGACCTGGCATGCGCTATTTGTATTAGCCTTAGTCATGATTGGATTTACAGTCTATTCTGCATCACAAAAGATTGATTATACTTGGCAATGGAGTCGGCTTGTCCCTTATGTAATCAATTCATCGCCAGTCGAAACCTTTGCTAAAAATGATGGCCAAGCCAGTATTAATGAAAATGGCTCAGTCACTATCAATTTCGACAACGGCGATCCTGCTTTACTGATCAAAAAAGCGGATGATCTGTTTGTCAGCGACGGCGATTTTGTTTTTGCCGGTGATAAAATATCCAGCGTCAATCAAAAGAGCATGGGCGTGCTGTTAGAAGGTCTGTTAATGACCGTTAAGCTATCGGTTATTTCCCTGTTTTTTGCCATTATTATCGGCTTAATGGCCGCATTAATGCGTATCTCTGCAAACCCTCTTAGCCGTAATTTTTCTTTTTTATATGTAGAGATTATTCGTGGCACACCACTGCTAGTGCAAATATTTATCGTCTATTTCTTTCTGGGAACGATTTTCGACTTAGATAGGTTTACTGCGGGTATTACTGCTTTATCCATTTTCACGGGTGCTTATATTGCGGAGATAATACGTTCCGGTATTCAGTCTATACCACCCGGTCAAATGGAAGCCGCGCGCTCGTTGGGGATGAGTTATCCTAAAGCGATGACTTACGTTATTTTACCGCAAGCATTTAAACGTACGCTCCCCCCCATGGCCGGACAACTCATTAACTTAATCAAAGACTCATCTTTGGTGTCGGTGATCTCAATCACAGACCTGACCAAAGCGGGCCGTGAGGTGGTTGCAGGCAGTTTCGCTACATTTGAAGTGTGGTTTGCGGTGGCCGCGCTTTATCTTGTACTTACTTCAACATTGTCTTTAGGTATTCAGCGCTTAGAGAAGAGGTTATCAAACAGTGACTAGAACAGATTATAAAGGCGAGAATATGGTGATCGCCACTAGCATAGATAAAATATACGCTAACAATTGTCATGCGCTTAAAAAAGTATCTGTTACTGTTAAACGTGGTGAGGTGGTGGTTATTATCGGGCCATCAGGCTCCGGTAAATCGACATTTTTACGCACCTTAAATCAGTTAGAAACGGTGACAGAGGGGGAGATCATTATTGATGGTATCAATATGTATGACTCTGCTACAAACATTAACGCATTACGTGAAAATGTCGGCATGGTTTTTCAGTCCTTTAATCTTTTCCCGCATTTATCTGTTAAGAAAAATGTGATGCTGGCACCTTTAAAGGTGTCGAATTTGAGTAAAGAACAGGTTGAAAAAGAGGCAATAAAATTGCTTACTCGAGTAGGCTTGGCTGAAAAAGTAGATGTATTCCCAAGTCAACTATCGGGAGGCCAGCAGCAGAGAGTCGCGATTGCCAGAGCATTAGCGATGAAACCAGACTTGATGTTATTTGATGAGCCAACATCCGCTCTGGATCCTGAAATGGTTGGGGAGGTTCTGGAGGTGATGAAATCACTGGCAGAAGAGGGCATGACCATGGTGGTGGTGACCCACGAAATGGGCTTTGCCAATGAAGTTGCCGACAGAGTATTATTTATGGAAGATGGTCAACTGCTTGTCGATGATGTGCCGGATAACTTCTTTAAAAACCCTTCTCATCCAAGATTGAAGAAGTTCTTATCCAGTATTTTGTGATTTTTAGATAGTCGCAGCGGCTAATTATCAAGCTACTGGTGCCATCTTTTGGCACCATCAACTTCACCACTCCATCCCGAAAATATCCAACACTGATAAAGAGTTACAATCATCCCACATTCACAATAACTGTTTTGATTATAAGCTAGTATGAAGCTATGATTTCTTCGCTGTGGCGAAGGTGTATTTTACGCAAATTTAAGGATACTGTAATGAAAGGGACTGATATTCGAGTTATTCCGGGGCTGTTCGCTATTGCCGTAATCCTTTTGCTTTGGTTTGTTGTTGCTCCTCCGCCAGGTGTATCAGCAAATGCATGGCATTTACTGGCTTTATTCGTTGGCACTATTGCGGCTATTATTGGCAAGGCAATGCCCATTGGTGCGATAGCCGTTTTGGCTATTACCTTAGTTGCGCTAACGGGGGTGACTAATGACAACCCGACTGGCGCTATCAAAGATGCCTTGAGCGGCTTTTCTAATTCATTAATCTGGTTGATTGGTATTGCGATTATTATCTCTCGTGGTTTAGCTAAAACGGGTTTGGGAAACCGTATAGGTTATTACTTTATCTCTTTATTTGGTCGTAAAACGATTGGTATTGGTTATGCGTTGGCCCTTTCTGAATTAATTATTGCGCCGGTAACACCAAGTAATACAGCCCGAGGCGGCGGTATTATTCATCCCATTATGAAGTCTATTGCCACAAGTTTCGGGTCCTCTCCTGAACAGGGAACATCCCGCAAGATTGGCCATTATCTTGCCTTGGTGAGTTATCATATAAACCCGATTACATCGGCAATGTTTATCACCGCGACAGCCCCCAACCCTTTAATAGTTAAACTGATTGCTGACGCTACAGGAGCAAACATAAGCATTACCTGGGGTACATGGGCGCTTGCAGCACTTCTACCCGGTTTGCTTTGTATTGCGCTTGTGCCTTTAGTGGTTTATGCCGTTTACCCTCCAGAAATAAAAACCACACCCGATGCAAGAACCTTTGCGAAGTCTAAATTGTCTGAAATGGGGCCTATGTCCTACGCTGAAAAAGTCATGATTAGCGTTTTTGCGCTACTGCTTATTTTATGGGCGGGTTTACCCGCTATGATATTTGGCGCTGATTATGCGGTTGATACTACAGCAGTGGCTTTTTTAGGTTTGTCGATTTTGTTAATTAGCGGTGTCTTAAGCTGGGAGGATGTACTTAAAGAAAAATCTGCCTGGGATACCGTTGTCTGGTTCTCTGCGTTGGTCATGATGGCGACCTTCTTGAGTAAGTTAGGCTTGGTTGCATGGTTTTCCAGCGTCGTTGAGAGCAATATTCAGCAATTAGGTTTTGATTGGGTTGTTTCTGTCATTATATTAGTGGCGGTTTACTTTTATGCGCATTACTTCTTTGCAAGTACTACCGCTCATATTACCGCGATGTTTGCTGCCTTTTATGTTGCTGGTTTAGCGCTCGGCGCACCGCCATTGTATCTCGGTTTATTGCTGGCTGGTGCTTCCTCTTTGATGATGTCATTAACGCATTACGCCACTGGCACCTCACCCATTGTTTTTGAGTCTGGCTATGTGTCTATGGACAATTGGTGGCTAATGGGTTTTATTATGAGTATTGTTAACTTGACGGTTTGGGGCATTGTTGGCGGACTTTGGTGGAAGGTACTTGGCTACTGGTAATTTGTTTATCAGTAGATAAGTTTTACGGCATTTTCAAGCAGTGGGCTATCGGTTGGCGGCTGACTGCTCAAAATATCTGAGTTAAGTACTCGTACTTAAGTTTTCCAGAATAATACCCGATAGTCTTTCATTGCGTGCTTCGCAAAACAATGTGGCTACAATATTCCCCTCCCATTTTTCTTGTGATACACAAACACTTTAGCAAGTGGAAACAGGACGTTTCCACTAAGCTTGGCATGCACAGGGATGTGCATTCCAAGCTGGTGCTTTAAAAGTGGTTGGGCAGCGCAAGATCAAAAAAATGGCCAGGGGTGACGCTTTTTGCCTACTTTTTTTCGGCATTTAGAAAAAGTAGGGTCGCCGTCAGGGCGAAACTATCAGCGACAAAAGTTAAAGCAAACGCTTAAAGCGAAGCTTGCGAAAAACTAGAACGGCTAGGCAGCTAGTTACAGCTATTGCTTAAATAAGTGTTAGACCATTATTCCCAGATTAGCCGCATGAAAACGCAGGTGGTTTTCAATAAAACTGGCGATAAAATAATAACTGTGATCATACCCCGGCTGCATATTTAAGGTCAGTGGGGAGTTGCTCTGTTCAGCGGCTGCCAGCAGACTGGCCGG
>JBATHQ010000146.1:0-5707 GCA_049667005.1 Psychromonas sp. | reverse complement strand
CCGTTATCATGGAGATTTTTTAATAAAATATTATTTAAAAAGATACCGCCAAAGCCGACTGGCAAAACCATATACGGAGTGACTAAACCAAAGGTTAATATACAAGCAACCAAGCGGCGGTCTAAACGTAATTTTGTAAATACGGTCAGTAGCGGTGGGATCAGAATAGGAATAAATGCGATATGGACAGGGACAATATTCTGCGATGAAATAGTCATTAACAAAATTAATGTCAGTACCATATATTTGATAACGTAGGTTAGATGATCCGGGTGTCTGCCATGGACTTTGTTAATGACTGTTTGTGCGAGTAAGTCGGTTATGCCAGATTTAGAAATAGCCACTGCAAATGCGCCGAGCATGGCATAACTTAATGCAATCGTTGCACCGCCGCCAAGGCCGCCTTCAAAAGCACTGACGGTATCGCTGAGTGACATACCGGCACTTAAACCGCCAATGAGTGCGCTTAGTGTTAATGCCACCACGACATTAATACGCATTAAAGATAAAGCAAGCATCGCGCATACTGAGAGTAAAACGGGGTTTAACATAAATGTTCCTGAGTTATAAAAAATAAAGGCGGCATTTTACGCGACTATCTTTTAATGACCAAGGCAATTGCACATTTAAGCGCGGAATCTGGCAAATAATGTAAGGATATTGATATTATGATGTTTGTTTATTTCTGGCTGGTCTTTTTTTGTACAATAATAAGCTTCTAACGTGCCGTTATTGTCCATAATCAGCCTTGTTTAAGCGCCCGTCTGAACGGAGTGTTTTTTACGTTATATCACTTGCTGTTTGATTATGTCCGCGATCTTTTGCATGGGCTAAATGCGCTGCACATATTTTATAGGCCTGCTGATCGTTTATAACACGCTCTGCGCTGATCACTTCTAATCCGCAAGAGATGGTGAGAACATGCGCTATTTCACTGTTTACATGTTGGATCTGCAGTTGTTCAACAGCATCTCTTATTGTTTCAACCATGTTCAGCGCTTCCGGTGCATTTTTTACCGTAAATAACAAAGCAAATTGTTGGTCATCTATTCTGAAAATAGTATCGCTGGCACGTCTAAATTTACTTTCTAATAAAGTGGATATTGAGATTATTGCCTGATCTGCTGCTTGACGGCCGTAGGTCTTTTTAAAAGCTTTGAAAAAATCTATTTCGAGGAGGGTAAAGGCTAATAAAGTGTTCGCCTGCTTTGCTGTATCAATTTCATTATTGAAACAGTTAGCAAAATGATGACGGTTGTAGAGTCCGGTTAAATTATCTTTTATGTTTGTTTTTGCTGCTTGCTTTGCCGATGCGGTTGTTTGAGTGGATATTTTACAGCGTAACAATTCAAAAAGATAAGCAAAACTGACACTCAAAAGTCCGATCGAAGCAAAATAAATATAACCACTGCTGTTAAACGGGGCACTAAGCCAACTGGATGAGAGCAGTAACAACAGCAAGTAATAAGCAATGGCCAGTAGTAACCCTTTTTGATGCCCATATAAGAACATAGTGCAGTAAATATAAACGATTGACCAGACGGGAAGATAATGCTGATCTTTATGGCTGATAACGATAAGAGTGATGCCCATCATCGTTAATGCAATATGAGCGAGTTGCCTTTTTCTATTTTTAAAAATAAGTACAACAGGGGGAAAACTCATCAATAAAAGACCGCCGCTATAAAATGCCGAAGCCTGATAGTTGTAAAGATAGAGTGGTGCGTAAAAACATAGGATGATAAAAGCGCCGCAAAGAATCAGTGTTAGGGCTATATTAATTAAGTGAAAAATTCTCTTTTTCGGTAATGCAAATTGCGCATCAGCACTTAACCACTTACTCATTCAAGATCCCTGTATTCTTAAAAAACATCTGCTTGCCTGCGGACTCGCTGTAAACTAAAGCTACAATAAATGTTAACATAACAGATTGTTCTTTATTAGTAATTTATTGCTTTTTAAATGATTTTAATATCACAATGTAAAAACAAACTCCCGCGATCGCGCCATAAAGGTGCGCGTTAATTAATACCGGCGCGGCAATTAAATCGATTGTGCCCTGCATTGCACCAAATATCTGTTCGTAAATAATTTTAATGGCAAAACCTGCTCCTAACAGGTAACCCCAGGGATCTTTTCTGGCAATATCATGGGCAACTCCGTAACTGAATAGAGCGTGTAAAACACCGGATAACCCTACATACCAGATAACCTCCTGCTCGAAGAAAAACAGACATAGACTGATAAATAAACTACTGAAAAGCATTAATGGAAAAATTTTAATGGTCTTAAATAGATCAATAAATAAACCTAAGGTAATGATTAATCCTGCGATATTCATGAGCAGATGATTAAAATTGGTATGGCAGAAAGTCGCAGTAAAAAGCCGCCAAATTTGACCTTCTGCGATGCCATTATGGTAATATGCAAGCAGTTCACTCGCTTTTGGTTCAAACAGATAAATCGCAAGCGTAAATAATACGATTAATGTGGTTTCGATAAAAAGAGAGCGCATCTGATTCCTAAAAAGAGGTTTTTATAAATGAGCAAAAGAGCCGTTTGTAAACGTTGTTTAAAAGCTCAATCGGCCTGTATCTGTGCAACGATAGAATCTATTGATAATCAGCATTTTTTACATGTATTGCAAGATCCCAGCGAAGAAAAAAATGCGATAGGGACTGCGAGAATCTTAGCGTTATCATTAAAACGTTGCAAAATCACGGTGGCAGAGTTGTTTGATGAAAGCTTATTTGATTTGCACAATTGTTATTTAGTCTTCCCGGATCCTTCGGCAAAACCCGCAGAGTTACTGGTTGAGCAGAAAGAAATTAATCATAATAGCGTGTTTATTTTACTCGATGGTAGTTGGAAAAAAGCTTATAAATTGCTAATGAGTAATCCTTTTCTACAAAAGTTGCCGAAAATATCAATCAATGTCGAGCAAAAAAGTCAATATCGTATTCGCAAATCGCCACGGGATGACGGCTTGTCAACGGTTGAGGCTGGTTATTACCTACTTTCACAGTTAGAAAAAAGCTGTGGGAAATTTAAACCATTATTGAATAGCTTTGAATATATGATTGATTATCAAATTTCTAATATTCCTGCTGATATTTATCACAAAAATTACATCGACAAAAAGGGCTAAGACGTGCCATTAAAAATTTCAAATGCAATCGAAATTGCAGATTGGGAAATAGAGATGACCGCAATCCGTGCACAGGGGGCGGGCGGGCAAAATGTAAACAAGGTGTCGAGCGCCATCCATTTACGTTTTGATATCAAATCATCAACCTTGCCGGCATTCTACAAAGAGCGTTTATTAGCTTTGTCAGACAGCCGCGTTACCAGTGACGGAATAATTATCATTAAGGCGCAAAAGCATCGAACCCAGGAAAAAAACAGGGATGATGCGCTGCAGCGTTTAAAAGCATTAATTCTTTCCGCCGTGGCAGTGCAAAAAGCACGTCGGGCAACCAAAGCCACAAAAGCGTCACAACGTAAACGCATGGATAAAAAAACGCAAAGGGGATTGATTAAAAGTATGCGCAGTAAAAATAGCGATTATTAAGGGGGAAAATAATATCGCCCTTTAAGCGCATTAGAAATTAATCCTCATAGGCAATTGGATCCTTTACCCCATGCGCAGCAAAGGCTTCAAGGCGTTCATTGCATGAGCCACATTGACCGCAGGCTTTTTCTCTGCCGTTATAGCAGGTCCAGGTTTTACTGTAATCCAGCCCCATCGCAAATCCGTCTTTTAAAATGCCGATTTTATCGCTGTCTAAGTAGGGCGAGAAAATCTCTACTTTTTCATAATTTGCCACGGCAGCCACGTCATTCATTTTTTCCACAAAAATAGGGCGGCAGTCCGGGTAAATTTCATGGTCTCCCGAATGTGCACCGTAATAAACTTGTTCTGCACCGAGTGAAACCGCATAACCAATGGCTAATGACAATAAAATCATGTTACGGTTTGGGACAACCGTGGATTTCATGTTTTCCTGCTGATAATGTCCCAGGGCAACATCGATATTAGGATCGGTTAATGAAGAACCGCCAATTAGCTGATTAATTGCTGAAATATCGATAACTTTATGATGAACACCTAACTCGTTACAGACTTGACGCGCCACTTCAATCTCTTTGATATGACGCTGTCCATAATCGAAAGTGAGCGCATAGGGGGTTAAACCCTGTTGCAGCGCTTTGTGTAATACAGTGAAAGAGTCCATTCCGCCTGAATAGATGACCACGACCTTTTTACTCATAAGACTTGTTATTCCTGATTGATTCACATATAAAACGGATCCTAGATCCTATTCGCAACCGGGTATATTAAAGCAATGCAGCAAAACTATAAAGTAAATGAGCTATTTCAAACAATTCAAGGAGAAGGTTTTTATACCGGAGTGCCTGCCATTTTTTTGCGTTTACAAGGCTGTGATGTCGGTTGCGCATGGTGTGACACTAAACATACCTGGGAGATCAAAGCGGATAAACAGAGTGATTTGATTTTATTGACGGATCGTTCCAATGAGTCGGAGCGATGGGCTGATGTCAGTGCGCAGGAGATCCTTGCTGAAATTAACCGTCTCGGCTATAGCGCTAATTTAGTGGTGATCACCGGCGGGGAACCGTGCATGGTTGATCTGCGCGAATTAACCGGGGTTCTGCACGAAGCCGGGTATAAAACTCAGGTGGAAACCAGCGGCACTTATCCGGTGTTGGTTGCGCCGCTAACTTGGGTAACGCTGTCTCCTAAAGTCAATATGCGCGGTGGTAAAGTCGTTTTACAGTCGGCCTTAGCGCGGGCTAATGAAATCAAACATCCGGTTGGTACTGAAAAAGATATTGAACAGTTAGATGCATTACTGGCACAGCTTAAATCGCTGGCCGATAAGACTATCTGTTTACAGCCTATTTCGCAAAAAGCCAAAGCGACAGCTCTATGCACACAAGTGTGTATTGAACGTAACTGGCGCTTATCGGTGCAGGTGCATAAATACCTGGGAATTGATTAATAAGCGTAATTATTAAGCTGACGGCTTTTTCAGGTGAAATAGTCGCTTTGGTTATGCTTAGAGTGCATTTAAGGTAAAGCACTTCTGTCTTTTTTGTATGTGCCTTGCTAGGATCTGTTTTTTGTTTCTTGTTAGGTATTCGTTTTGACCATTTCTGCTGCTACTTTAAAAAAACATCTCTCCCAGGCTTTGTATCGGGATCAATTTTCGTTAGCGCGCCGTATTGACACTGCGCTGAAACAAAAAAATACTGAAAAAGTAGAACTCGCCCTGACTAAAATAGCCTGCGATATTCAATCATCCATTGATGCGCGTAAGTTACGCCTGCTTAACCTGCCCAAAGTGAGTTATCCGGAAAGCTTACCGGTCAGTCAGAAAAAAGACGATATCTTAGCGGCGATCAGAGATAACCAGGTGGTGATTATTGCCGGTGAAACGGGATCCGGTAAAACCACTCAGATCCCTAAAATTTGTCTCGAGCTAGGTCGCGGTGTCTCGGGATTAATCGGTCATACTCAACCCAGACGTATTGCCGCGCGCAGTGTTGCCAACCGTATTGCCGAAGAGTTGGATTCAACGGTCGGTGAGACCGTCGGTTACCGGGTACGTTTTACCGATAAAGTCAGCGCTCAGTCTTATATTAAGTTAATGACCGATGGTATTTTATTAGCAGAGATCCAAAA
>JBATHQ010000145.1:0-7141 GCA_049667005.1 Psychromonas sp. | reverse complement strand
GCTGATAATAACTGGCTGGCATTATTTCACTTAAACGTTTCCATGCAGCTAAACGGCGCTCATAAGGGCAATTAACAGAATCAATACCTAACAATTTCACGCCACGTAAAATAAAAGGCATCACCGTCGTTGGCAAATCAAAACCATTAGCTAAACCACAGGCCGCCACAGCGCCATCATAATCAATTTGCGCTAATACTTTCGCCAGTATTTTACTGCCGGCTGTATCAACGGCTGCTGCCCATAACTGTTTTTCTAATGGTCGTGCCGGCTCTTCCAGCTCTGCACGGCTGATAACACGACTGGCACCCAGCTCTTTTAACAACTGCGCATTTTCTTCAACTCTGCCAGTCACAGCAACCGCTTTATAACCGAGTTGTGCCAATAAAGTGATAGCAACCGAACCAACACCACCGCTCGCACCTGTTACTAATACTTCACCACTTTCAGGTTTAATGCCTGCATCGACTAATGCCTGTACGCATAGCATCGCGGTTAAACCGGCAGTGCCAATCATCATCGCCTGTTTACCGGTCAATCCCTGTGGTAGTGGCACTAACCAGTCAGCCTGTAAACTGGCTTTTTCCGCCATACCGCCCCAGTGACCTTCACCTACGCCCCAGCCGGTTAAGACAACTTGATCACCTGCTTGATAACGGTCATCTTTAGACTCGACAACCTGACCGGCTAAATCGATGCCCGGCACCATCGGAAACTTGCGAACAATAGGCCCTTTGCCGGTGATCGCTAAACCATCTTTATAATTTAAGGAGGAATAATCAACGTTAATTAAGACCTCACCTTCTGGCAGTGAAGATTCATCTAATTGACGAATTTCAGCAATAGTTTTTTTATCTTGTTGATCAAGAACAAGTGCTTTAAACATAAACAGACTCCGTGGGTAATATGAGATAATAGGGAATTTTGATAATAGCGACAGTATAGGGAAAATAAGTTATGAAAAAAATGAAACATAATCATATGATTCATGCATATTGCGCATAGATTGATAAATATCAATCTAAGTATCTTTCCTGCAGATGTTTTTGATAGATAGCGCTATTAAGTGTTTCACCCGTTGCCTGTTGAACTAACTCACTGGTTGATAATAAACTTGCTTTAGACCAGATGTTTTGCCCTAACCATGTAAAAATAGGCGTCAGTTTTTGCTCAGAGATACAGCCACTGACATCCACCTGTTTTTTCATTGCCGCCATAAATTGCGCCGCATACATTGCGCCCAAGGTATAACTCGGAAAATACCCGAAGGAGCCATCTGTCCAGTGTATATCCTGCATACAACCATTTTTATAATCACCCGCAGTGGAAAGACCTAAATATTTCTGCATTTTAAGATCCCATAACTCGGGGATATCTGAATAATTAATATCACCGTTTATTAAATCACGCTCTATCTCATAACGCAGAATAATGTGCGCGGGGTAAGTAACTTCATCGGCATCAACGCGAATTAATCCGGGGGCAACGCGGGTATAAATTTTGTGCAGGTTGCTAGCCGCGAACACCGCCGGATTATTATCCGGAAAATGTTTCAGGGTGAGGGGAACAAGTTGCTCAATAAACTCTTTACTACGGGCCAACTGCATTTCAAAAAACAGACTTTGCGATTCATGGATCCCCATTGAACGCGCTTCACCAACGGGTAAGCCCTGCAGTGTTTTTGGTAACCCCTGCTCGTAACGGGCATGCCCTGTTTCATGCACAATGCCCATTAAAGACTGGACAAAATCAGCTTCGTCATAACGTGTTGTAATACGTACATCCTGACTTGTTCCACCGCAGAAGGGATGCGTGCTGATGTCTAATCGTCCATGATTAAAATCAAACTCAAGCATCTTCATAATATCTAAACCAAGCGCGTTTTGCTGTTTTGTTGTATAGCGTTCTGTGGGGTTGATAACGCTTTGACTGGCTTGCTGCTGTTGTATTTCCCCGGTTAATGCCGGTAACCACGTTGTTAAATCGCCAAAAACACCATCCAGTTGTGCGCTGCTAATACCGGGTTCATAAAGATCCAGCATGGCATCATAGGGGCTTTTATTGCAGGCCTCGGATCTAATCGCCGCTTCCTCTTTAGATAACAAAACAACCTCGGCAAAGTTCTTAGCAAAGCCCTGCCAATCATTTTCTGAACGTTGCCTGCGCCAGGCGTGTTCACATCGGGAGCCTGCTAAAGATTGAGCCTGCACCAGTTTTTCCGGCAAAACCGTGGCTTTTTGCCATTGCGCTTTCATCTCCCGTAAACTTGCTGATTCAATCTCGCTGAGAGTCTCTTCCTGTGCCCCGGCAAATAACTCCCCAAGATGTGGCGAGGTTGATAATTGATGTATATGCAGAGAAAGTTCAGCCGTAGCTTGCGCGCGAGATTCATTACCACCAGCGGGCATCATCACCGCCTGATCCCAACTAGTGACGGCTGCCAGATGATTAAAGTTAGCAATTTTTTTATAATGCAGAGAAAGTTTATTGTAGTGACTCATATAGTTCCTATGGTTGCGAAGGATAGCGGCATGGCACCTTTGAAAGGGAGAATAATGCCGGAAATAAACAGGAATTCAGAGGGGTATTATACGCAAACTGGCTCAATATGCATAAATCAAAAAAACACTACCAGCTTGAAATGCACAGGGTGTGCATTTCAAGCTTAGTGGCAATAATGGGCAAGCAGCGCTTAGTCCGCTGATAAGAGTGAACTGGCGCTAAAAACCTTTATCAAACCAGCGTCTTACACTCTATCAAAATCTTTTCCACGTCACTTAAACAGGAGCCGCAGCCTGTTCCTGCCCCGGTGTATTGGCTAACAGCTTCAAGGGAATCGAGACGCTGCTCAACTATTGCATTTTTAATGGTTTTCTCCCCCACCTGTTTACAGGCGCAAACTGTTTTCCCGCAGGCAAGTTTACCCTCTACCTGACCCGACAGAATTGAGCGCTCAATGCTGCTATCTACGCTTTCATCTAGCAGGCTCTGCAACCAGTCCAAATCCTGCTCCTGCAGGTTTTTCCCAACGATATAAGCATGCTGCATCTGCTCCTGAACAATATTCGCATAGCGGTAAATTGGATTTTGGCTTTTCTCGCTAGGGGAGTTACTCAATGTTTTACCACCACTATTGAGTATTAAATTGGACAATTTAACCGTTAACGCCAGCGGGCTGGCTGTGCAAGCAATACGATACAGATAACCCGCATCGACTTTTTGTTTTACCCAGTAATCAAATTCAGAGAGGTCCATGAGCGAGCGGCTTAATAACCACGCTTCACTTTTGTATTCCCAGGCAGTTAATTTTACCGGCGTAAATTTAAACTCCGGTTGTCCTGAGTACTTATCAAAATTCGCTTCTATTAACGCGCAACTGTTCGCTTTACTCGCTGTTTTATCATTCCAATGGATTGGCATAAACAACTGCCCCTGCTCAATATCTGCAGATATATCAAGACGTAATAATAATTCCCCTCTGGCACTATTGAGATTGACTAACTGCCCTTTTTGCAGTTGCTGCTCTGCTGCATCGCTTGGATTCATTGTTACCAAGGGCTCAGGAATATGTGCACTTAAGCGACTGGAAAGCCCGGTTCTGGTCATGGTATGCCATTGATCACGAATACGCCCGCTATTAAGAGCAAAAGGGTAATCTTCACTACAACTGCTCAAAGGTAACTGGTGAGAAACGGGGATTAACTGCGCTTTTTGATTGGCTGTAAAAAACAGATTGTCAGTAAACAGTCGCTGATTAACCGGCGTCTTTTGATATTCCAGAACCGGCCATTGTTGCGGTGACAGCTTGTGGTAATCAGCAGCACTAAGATCCGCCAGACCAATCAGATTTAGCGCACGCAAATGCCTTTCTCGATTACCTAACGCCGTCATTTTTACATATTCATCAAATACCTGCCCTTCATGGTTATAGTCAAATGCATCGCCAAAGCCCATTTTTTTGGCTACTTCACTAATGATCCACCAGTCTGGTTTACCTAATCCCGGCGTAGGTAATATTCTGCGCTGCCGGGAAATTCGACGCTCTGAATTGGTCACTGTTCCAGATTTTTCACTCCAGCCCTGCGCCGGCAATAAAACATCGGCAAAAGCGCTGGTCGCCGTCTCTTTAATACAATCGGAGACAACCACTAACGGGCATTTTTTCAGGGCAGCTTTAATTTTGTTACTGTCCGGCAAGCTGACCACAGGGTTGGTAGCCATGATCCAAACGGCCTTAACCGTTCCGTCATTAATGGCATCAAAAAGCTCAATGGCTTTTAAACCCGGCTTGGTGGCCAACTGTTTGGTTTTCCAAAAATCACTGATTCTCTGGTGATCTTCAAGACAGCCAAACTCCATATGCGCGGCTAAAGTATTGGCAAGACCACCGACTTCCCGACCGCCCATGGCATTTGGCTGCCCGGTCACCGAAAATGGCCCCATCCCTTCTTTACCAATCCGCCCCGTTGCCAGATGACAGTTAATAATACTGTTTACTTTATCTGTGCCTTGCGAGGATTGGTTGACGCCCTGCGAATAGATAGTCATCACTTTTTCTGTCAAAGCAAAACGATTGTAAAAAATATCTAGTTGCTCCGCCTGGATACCAAGGCGTTTTAAAAATTGATCGTGATCCCGACACTCTTCAATGGCACTGACTAAGGTACTGTCAAATCCTTGTGTATATTGGCCGATATAATCCTTATCGATCACATTATTCTTGGCCAGATAAGCTAATAAACCATTAAACAGCGCAACATCTGCTCCAGGCTGAATCGCTAAATGCAGATCCGCAATTTCACAAGTCGCAGTTTTGCGCGGATCTATCAGCACAATAAAAAGATCCGGGCGTAGGGCCTTCGCCGCTTTTAAACGCTGAAATAACACCGGGTGACACCAGGCTAGATTAGATCCGGTGATCACCACCATATCGGTTTTTTCAAGATCGTCATAACAAACAGGCACAACATCAGCGCCAAATGCACGCTTGTGCCCCGCAACCGATGAAGACATACAAAGACGCGAATTGGTATCAATATTGCCGCTGCCGATAAAGCCTTTCATCAGTTTATTGGCAAGATAATAATCTTCCGTCAATAACTGCCCTGATACATAAAAGGCAACAGAATCCGGACCGTACTCTTGTATTGTCTGAGAAAATTTATCAGCTACGAGGCTCAGAGCATCTTCCCAATTTGACTCTACCCCGTTGATTTCCGGGGTCAATAATCGCCCTTCATGAACGACTGTTTCGCCCAGCGCCATGCCTTTGGAGCACAACCGGCCATAGTTTGCAGGATGATCCTGATCACCTCTGATATCCAATAACCCCTGCTTGTTGGGCTTTGCCTCCACACCGCAGCCAACGCCGCAATATGCACAAGTAGTTTTTGTCCATAAGCTTTTTTCTGCAGTCATGTACCCTCTCAGTCTTTGATCCGCTGTTTATTCTTTAATTTAAGTTAATAACAAATAAATGCAATTTACGCACCAAGTAATACAAATGATAAAATTATTCATTAAACATCAAAATTAACACTTCGCAAACAACTGCTTAACAATTGAATCAGCAGAAACAGATGATATTTTCTGCAACCAGCCCGCAACAACTCGACAACAGGAAATCGGTCAACACCCTTCCGTTGCACCACCATGGTGCAAAGCGCACTGTTAACAGACACTCCCCCGGCAACACGAGCTATCCGAGATCCCTGAACCACCTATTAACAAGCCGAATATGTGCAACTAACAGCATGATTTACATGCGTTTAAATTTATAACATAGGTGATAATTAAATTTCTGGCACTGTATTTGCTTTGATAGCCCCAAAACCGTTAACAAAATAGCAACATTAAGTTTACAAAAGTTTTTTTCTTAACGGCTTAACATAAAACAGGTGACAAGATGAATTTAGAAAACAGCCATAAAACGGTTACAAGCTTTGTCCTACGGGAAAATAAGACAAGCAAGATAACGCCACTAAAAAATAAGCAATCGGCTCAATCCGGTGCTGTTTTTTTAGTCGGTGCTGGCCCGGGCGACCCGGATCTGCTCACCGTTAAAGCATTACGCCTTTTGCAAACCTGTGACGTGATTGTTTTTGATAATCTGGTCAGTCAGAAAATCAGGGATCTTTTTTCCCCGCAGGCCGAAATTGTCTACGTCGGTAAAGCGAAGGGTGATCACAGTACCAGCCAGTGTGAAATCAACCGCATCTTAATTAAGAAAGCTAAACAGGGCTTAACCGTCTGCCGCTTAAAGGGCGGAGACGCATTTGTGTTTGGCCGTGGTAGTGAAGAGATGCTGGCACTCAAAGAACAGCATATTAAAGTGGAAATTGTACCGGGTATAACCGCCGCCGCAGGTTGCGGCAGTTATGCGGGGATCCCGCTTACTCATCGCGGTCTGGCACAAGGTTGTACTTTTGTGACTGCACATGCAGAGAAAACCCTGGATATCAAATGGCAGGCACTTGCCAAACTGGATCATACTCTGGTCTTTTATATGGGGCTGAGCAAAGCGGCATTAATTGAAACGCAGCTTATAGAAGCAGGCTTAGATGAAAATACGCCGGTGGCTTTGATTGAAAACGGCTGTTGTCCCGAACAGCGTGTTATTAGCGGTTCCCTCAAACAACTTTCCGCACTGGTGGTTGAACAGCAAGTACAGTCACCCGCTCTGATCATGATCGGAAAAGTTGTCGCACTTGCCGAACAGCTGCAATGGTTTAACCAACAGCAATCGATCGCCAGCGCAGTAAGTGAATTAACCCAATTATCAGCATAACAATATACAGATATAGGAATGTTACATTATGAGTAAACAACGCATTGTAGTGGTCGGTAACGGTATGGTCGGCCATAAATTTATTGATACGCTGATTACAGATGAAAGTGTCGATTACGATATCATCACCTTTTCAGAAGAATCCCGTCTCGCCTATGACCGGGTTCAATTAAGTGGTTTTTTCTCCGGTAAAACAGCGCAGGATCTGGCCTTAACCGATGCGGCCTATTACCAGAAAAATGGCATTAACTTTGTACTCAACGATAAAGTGACCCAACTCGATAGCGCCAATAATCAGGTGGTTACCGCGAGCGGGCGTGTTGAAAGCTATGACAAACTTATTCTGGCAACCGG
>JBATHQ010000144.1:0-2794 GCA_049667005.1 Psychromonas sp. | reverse complement strand
CAACTGGAGTACGTCATCCAATATCAATGGTGGGGAAGCTGACTCTGCCAGTAACTGCGGTTACGGCGGTATCTGTACCGATGAGGACGGTAACTACCAAAATGCAAAACCGGAACAAAGCAGGAATCTCGAGTTAGGTACAAAATGGAACCTGTTTAATGAGAAATTGCTGCTGACCACTGCGCTCTTTCAGATTACCAAGGACGATGTTATTGAAGGAGGAAATGATTCTTACGCATCGGGCGGTAGTATGAATACCGGTAAAAATAGGGTTGAGGGTGTGGAGTTCGGCTTGTCCGGTAACCTGACCGATAAGTTAAGCGGCCAGTTTGGTATCGCCTGGATGGATTCAGAAACGCTGCAATCTTATGATCAGGATAACGTCGGTAAACCCAAAGCTAACTTTGCTGACCAGAGTGCTAATTTACAGTTACGTTATCAGTTATTGCCACAGTTTGCACTGGGGGGCAATATGACTTATTCAAGCAAAATCTATGGCGGCCAGCCGGATGCTGCTGCTTCAGAGGATATTAGTCTTCCGAGTTATACGGTTTACGATCTGTTTGCCAGTTATCAATTCAGCGAGGAACTTGAATTGCGCGGCAATATTCAAAACCTGACAGATAAGGACTATTACACCGCGGTGTACCGTGGTGGAGATATTGTTTATATCGGTGATGCCCGATCTGCAAACCTGACGCTCAATTATAAATTCTAAACAGTTAGCAGATGCAGCCACGGAAGGCTGCATAATTTTCTTACCTTTTACATTGAGGCAAAAATGATTATTCCAATTAAAGGTGTGTTCAGTAAAGACGAGGTAGGCCAATTCGTTGCGCATCTAGACAGAGCGCCATGGCAGGATGGCAAATTAAGTGCCGGGTCTCAGGCACTGAGTCAAAAGCACAATAGGCAGTTAAATGTAGACTCGTTAATAGGCCGGAAATTGAGTGATAAAATTTTAACTGTACTTGCGCGTCAGGCAACTTTTGTTTCGGCGGCACTGCCATTAAAAATACTGCCTCCGATGTTTAATCGTTATGACAGTGGAGATGGCTACGGTTTTCATGTCGATAATGCGATACGTATTGTGCCGGGTAGCAGTATTCGTATTCGCACGGACCTTTCCGCAACCATTTTCTTTAGTGAGCCTGAACAGTATGAAGGTGGGGAGTTGGAAATTGAGAGCAATTGTGGAAATCAGCTGATTAAACTGGACGCAGGGGATATGATCCTCTACCCATCAACCAGTTTGCACCGGGTTCGCCCGATAACCAAAGGGCATCGCCTCGCTTCCTTCTTTTGGATCCAGAGTATGGTCCGCGACCATGAACAGCGGCAAATTTTATTTGACATTGATCAGAGTGTCCAGTCTTTGACCATGGAGCACGGTCATGAACATGCTGATGTGCTTCGACTCAGCGCTGTCTATCACCGATTAATTCGCCAATTGGCAGATACCTGATACGATTTAAAGAGAGTACGCGTATGAAACAGAAAATAGCCCCCCCCCTTAAAGAGATACCGGCAGGACTGGTCAGTGTTGCGGATTATGCTTCTTACGCTAAACAACACATACGCCATGATGTCTACGAATATATTGCTGGTGGTGGGGCGGATGAATTAACCCTGCAGCGCAATCGCAGGGCGTTAAATGAGATTCAGTTATTGCCCAGAATGCTCAAGGATTGTACTCAGGGAAGTACCGCGCTAAGCTTTATGGGAGAGTCGTTGCGTCATCCGATTTTGTTGGCACCCGTTGCTTTTCATAAACTTGTCCACCCGCTGGGCGAAATAGCGACCGCCCAGGCAGCCACTGCGCTGGAAACAACCATGGTGGTCAGCACGCTGGCAAGCCACAAAATGGAAGACATCGCGGCGCATTTAGATTCGCCAAAGTGGTTTCAGTTGTATTTTCAGCAATCCCGAACGTTCACTCAGGCATTGGTAAAACGGGCTGAAGCGGCGGGATACACAAAGTTGATGGTAACGGTTGATGCCTCGTTGCATGGTATCCGTAACCGCGCGCAACGTGCAGGTTTCAGGCTTCCATCTGAGGTTGAAGCGGTGAATTTATGTGGGCGTCCGGAATTACCTAGAAAAGTATTATCAACAGAGCAAAGCATTGTTTTCCAGGGTATGATGACCGAGGCACCGACCTGGCAGGATATCGCCTGGTTGTTGCAGCACACGCATTTACCGGTTATTTTAAAAGGGCTGTTGCATCCGAGTGATGTGATTAAAGCTAAGCAGATGGGCATTGCCGGGGTGGTCGTATCAAATCATGGCGGGCGGACTTTAGATTCTATACCGTCAGCCATTGAGTTATTGCCGCGCATCAGAAAAGCGGTTGGAGCGCATTATCCATTGATTTTAGATGGGTCCATTGAGCGTGGAACAGATATTTATAAGGCCATCGCTTTGGGGGCTAATACGGTAATGGTTGGCAGGCCACAACTTTATGCACTCGCTGTTGCCGGCGCGTTAGGGGTTGCCCATATGCTGCGCCTATTAAGGGAAGAGCTCGAAGTAACTATGGCGATGATGGGCACAGCAAGGATTGAAGATATAGATGAGCAGACGCTTTACTCCGCGTTATAAAAACGTTGGCCAGCTTAAATCAAGTTTATTTTAATTTCTGAATAATTGTAATGGACGTGGCAGGTACCTTCTGCTGAAACCATGCAGGGGCCAAAGGGGTTGCTGGGGGTGCAGACTTTTTTAAATAATTTACAATCCTGCGGCCCAACTTCGCCGAGCATCACGCGATGACAAAGACAGCTGGGATGCAGGG
>JBATHQ010000143.1:0-3287 GCA_049667005.1 Psychromonas sp. | reverse complement strand
GTAGTCATTAGACCTGATTCGATACCGAACTTGTCGTTAAGTACTTTAGCGATAGGTGCTAAACAGTTAGTAGTACAAGAAGCGTTAGAAACGATATCTTGACCAGCATATTTAGAGAAGTTTACGCCGTTAACGAACATTGGAACGTCGCCAGAAGGACCAGTAAGAACAACTTTTTTAGCGCCAGCTTGGATATGTTTACGAGCTGTTTCGTCAGTTAGGAAGAAACCAGTTGCTTCAGCAACTACTTCAACGCCAGCTTCATCCCATTTAAGGTCAGCAGGGTTACGTTCAGCAGTAACGCGGATAGTAGTACCGTTCACGATTAGGTTACCGTCTTTAACTTCAACAGTACCGTTAAAACGACCGTGAGTTGAATCGTATTTAAGCATGTAAGCCATATAATCAACATCGATTAAGTCATTGATTGCAACAACTTCAATGTCAGCACGTTCACAAGATGCGCGGAATACGAAACGGCCGATACGACCGAAGCCGTTAATACCTACTTTAATTGTCATTTTTAGATCCTTTTGGATGGTTTGATTTGAAAAACTGGTGTCATTATATGTATCAATGGCACCAAAAACTTGATGTTGGTCAAGTTAATTGTTTTGAATCAGAAAATTTGATAAAAAAAAGGGCAATTCCTAGCTCTTTATTTATCAAGGTGATTATAAAAATCAGTTGTAATTAAATTACGCAATCATTTTAATAGCTAACGTACAGAAAAGAAAGCCTAACAAAAATTTAAGTTAAATTTCCTTTTATCTTAACCTGTTATCTTTAAATAAATATTCACTCTGTTAAGTAACCGGTCATTACGTAGCCATTAATGATTGCTGAGAATACCAAGGTTGAGACTTTACTGTGCAACAGCTTTTATTAAGGTGGTTAGGCTGTGACTGTTTCCAGGTTGGACTGTCACGCCTGGTTTTTTGGTAATAGTCGATTCAATGCATAACATGGTTTTGTAACCATCGTCAGGCATATCTGCAAAGGCTTTCGCACCTTCTATCCAAGGTGTCCAGACAACTTCAGAGTCATTACCTGAATTGTCCACAACAAGTTTGCGGGCGAACTGTTTGTCTGTTAATACAACCGAAGAGGGCGCTTTTTCAAAGACTGAATCGATAGGACCGTTGATCAGCAGTGTGGTATCACCTGATTTAGCCTGCCCTTTATCTAATGAATCAGTATATTGGCTGTTTAAGCCTGAAACAGTGCAAAACTCCGGCGCACTGATATTTAGATAAGTGTGTAAAGCTGCTGAGTATGGGAAGGGGGTATCACCGGTATTTTTGCTGATCAGTTCAAGTTTTATCTGGTCAGTTAAGGTTGCTTTTAACAGTAGCTCAAATTTAAATGGCCATAATGCGTGCGTTTTTGCATTATCTGTAAGACGCAGTTGAATCTCAACACCCTCATCAGATTCATCGGTCGCAGCAAGTTCCCATCGACTGATGCGGGCAAATCCGTGGGCAGGTAAACTTTCCCCTAAAGACTTATCTGCGGCACCAAACCATGGCCAGCAGACAGGAACGCCACCGCGAATTGCTTTCTGGTCATTATAAATGGCGGTTTTACTCGTCCAGATAATTGGTTGCTGTCCTTTTACTTGGAAATGCACAAGGTGACCACCATGAAGGGCAAAGGCAGCATCAAAGTTATCGTGATCAATGATTAAAAATTCATATCCAGTCGGATCAGCTTGAATACTGAACACGCTAGATATTGTTTTGATTTTGGTTAATGAAATGTGATGAAGCATGGAAAACTCCTATATTATGAGATTTGATAATGGGTTAAGATATTATTTTTAAAGTGAACTGTTTGTATATTACATGGGAATGAATAAACAGGCATATAAAATATGTAAAAAAAAATATTCAATTAATCTTCTGGTATTACTGCACTAAATCACAAATACTTGCGCTGAATCACAAAATGTTGAGGTATTTTGTTTAGTTATAAAAATTCAAGTAGTATCACTACAATTCAAGTAGTATCACTACAGTAGTATCACTACAATTGAATAGTTAGCGTCCTGGAGTCATTCGCACATTAGGGTACAGAAATCATTCATTTTACAGATAAGTTAGATTGCTACGATCAAAATAAAGGCGCTATATGACCAACACTGCTTTAAATATGTTTATGGAATTAAAAGGAATTGATCCACATTTTATTGATGCTTGGGGTCACCCGGCGAAAGTTTCTGATGAAAATATTAGAAATCTAATCAAGAAAATGGGTTGCGATGCAGATGATGATAAGGCATTGAGCGAACATTATCTGGAACAGGAAAATCTACATTGGTTATCTTTATTACCTCCGGTCTCAATTTTTCAAAAAGATGAGACTTATACACTCGATGTTTGTTTACCGATTGATTTCGTAACGGATGATCTGCTTTATAAAATCATCACTGAAGATAAAAAAGAGATCACCCGGACACTCTCTGCAATAAATTACCCGCTGCTCGCGACTAAAGAAATTTCTGATGTGGAATTCCAATTTTACCAGGTTCCCTTAACGTTAGATCTGCCTTTTGGTTATCATTGTTTATCACTGTATGAGCAAGGTAATGACGAAGCATTAGCAACGATGTCTTTAATTATTACCCCGAAAAGTTGCTATACACCGGATGTCATAGTGCAGGGGAAAAAAACGTGGGGGACAAGTATTCAGCTTTACTGTGTGAAAAGCGACACTAACTGGGGAATTGGTGATTTTAGTGATTTGAAAACGCTGTTAAAAAAGACTGCCGAAAATGGTGGTGATTTTATCGGTTTAAATCCAATCCATGCTTTATCTCCATCCCACCCTAATAATGCCAGTCCCTATAGTCCTTCTTCAAGAAAATGGCTAAACATTTTATATATTGACCTGAATGCGGTCGATGAATTAACCCGTAATAAAAGTCTGCAGGCTAAAATAGCAAGTGATCGATTTCAACAACAGTTATCACAGTTGCGTGGCACAGAGTGGGTTGATTACGAAAATGTAACAACGCTCAAACTTGAAATTTTAAGAGCCTTATTTACCACGCTTAATGATAACAGCAGCGAAAGTACAAAACGTTTAGCCGCATTCCATCAATATGTCGAACGAAAAGGTGAGTCATTGCAGCAGCACGCCGCTTACGATGCTTTGCAGTTTAAATTTCTTGCTGAAGACATTAACTCCTGGGGTTGGCCGGTATGGCCTGAAGCATTTCAATCCTACCAAAGTGAGACATCCCAGGCATGGATTCAAGACAATCAGCAAGAAGTACTGTTCTGGTG